>JBAXCT010000253.1:0-3486 GCA_037141375.1 Chthoniobacterales bacterium
GGAGGATCGTAGTCCCCGTCCACGCACTTGATCACGCGATCGGGGTTTTCGCGGCGAACCGCGTTGGAGGCCATCTCGAAAAACATCTCCATCTCGTCGCGCTGCATGAAACGGTGTGGCTTGGCCCGTGCCGCGGGGAAGGGCTCGTTGATGAACGAGACGAGAATGCTGCTGGGGTGGGAACGGATCAGATGTTCCATCGCCGCGGCCTGGCGTACGCATTCGTGGAACTGGTTGCGTCGGATCGTGCCGAAGAGCGGCAGGTCGGTCTGCAGCATGAGCCCGAGCCGGTCGCACGCCTCGTAGACCTCTCGCTGCACCGGGTGCTGGGTCAGACGGAGAAAATTCATGTTCGTCAGCTTGGCCAGCAGGATGTCGTCGTGGAGGCGCGCAGTGTTGCGGCGGAAAACGCAGAGATCGAGGTTGCCCATGGTGTTGGCCCCGCGCAGCACGATCTTGCGCCCGTTGAGCCGGAATTCCCCCTTGGGATCGGAATTTTCGTCCTGCTCGAAACGACGCAGGCCGAATTGCCGGCGCTCCGCATCGAGCAACGCACCCTGGCCGTCGATCAGTTTGACCTGCGCCTGGTAAAGCCACGGTGTTTCCAGATCCCAGAGCTTCGCCTCGCTCACCGGCAGGGTGAGCGAGAGGAAATTCCGTCCGCGACCCATGCGGGCAGGTTCGGAGTCGGGATTGTTTTTTTCGAGGTCGCCGAAACCGCGGACCCAGTGTCCCTGGCCTTGGTGCGGATGGTCGACGTGGATGCGCGCAGGAAAGTTCTGGCCGTGGATCGAGACGAGCAGGGACGCCTCCTCCTGCGGGTTGTCGCCGTAGTTCTCCACCGTCACCCCGACCTCCACCGCGTCGAGCGAGGCGAGCGGGCGCACGAAGATGTCGGTGATGGCAAGACGGGCGCGTCCTTCCACCCTCACTCCTTGCCAGATACCCATGCCTGCGGGGCAATGATGCCATCCTTCTTCCGGATCGTCGTAGCCAAGACCCGTCGCGGCGTAGATTTTGTCGCCGTCCGCATCGCCGTCGGAAAAAGCCTGGCCCAGCATGGTGAAGTCGTTCTCCACGCGCACGAGGAGGATGCTGCCCCCCGGTTTGGCGATGTCGGTGATGTCGAATTCGAAGGGTTCAAAAAATCCCTCGTGCGTACCCAGGCAGACGCCGTTGAGGTAGACTTGGCAGCGGTAATCCACCCCGTCGAAGCAGAGAATTCTTTTTTCCGCGTCGAACAATGCCGCGGAAAGGTCCAATTCCGCGCGGTAGAGCGTGGCGGCCGGTCCGAGTGGCGGACCGTAGTGCGGCAGATCGACCGTGGTCCACTCGCCTCTGCCGCCCAAGGTATCGGCGAAAGAAGTCCGGTCTGCTGCTGTCTCCTCCCGCCATTGGCACCGCTCGATTTCGAAAACGGTACGCGTTGCCGGCAGGGCCGGGGCCAAGTCTTGAAGGAATGGTTGCATGCGCGCGCGCAATCCGGTCAACGCGGTCTTCAATTCTTCCGCAGAATTGATTTTGCGCGCGCGCGGCCTCGGCGCCGCGGGTGCGCCCGCTTCCAAAGGAAGCGCAGCCCGGGGCACGGCAAGCCGCGGCGGTGCGGACATTCCCGCGCGGGCGACGGGGCGCAGTTGCGAAGCAATGTCCGCGAACGTGTCCTTGGAGTCTGTTTTGGTGTTCATCGTGTTTCAGTGCCCGATGGCTGCCACGGCCAAGGGTTCGTCGGCTTCGAAACCCGGTGGACGATATCCTGTATCGCCGCCGAGCCGCAGCCAGCTGCGGTAAAGCAAGGTGCACATGATGAATCCGGCCAGTGTGCATGCGCCGCACCAGACGTAAATGTAGCGGTAGTCCTTCAGTGTTTCCAGCAGTTGTCCGCAGAGCACCGGCGCAAGCGCGACCCCGGCAAAGCCGAAGATTTGGTTGGCGGTGAAGAATTGACCGTATTTCACGCGGGGCAGCAACCGCGGAAGGATGGCCAGATACGCGCCGAGATAAACGGCCTGCGCGACAAAATTCGTGATGAGCCAGAAGGTCAGACTCGCCCGATCATGCACGAGGAAGAAGTTGGCGAAGAAGGTGATACTCGTGAGCAACATGCCGAGCATCCCCACCCGCAGCGGATGGAAGCGGTCGACCAGCGGACCGACGAGAAAAAAGACCGGCACTTGGACCAGCGAGCACCACCCGCGCACCTCGCCGAATTCCGCGAGCGATAGTCCGAGCGTCGGCGCATACCCCATATCCTGCCCTGGCTTGGTGCCGAAGAAGACGAGGAATGTCCACAGCGGAACGATCGCGCACCAAAAGCAGAAGGCCAGCGAGTAGACCTTGAGGTAGAATGTGTGGCTGAAGCATTCCTTGAAATACGCGGACGTCGTCGCCTTCAGGCTCTGTTTCGGTGGGGGTGGGCCATAACCGCCCTCCTTCACTTTCCAGATCATGAGGAAAAACGAGACGCCGTAGAGCACGGCTGAGGCCACATAGATTTCCCGGGTGTGACTTTCCGCCCCGCCGAACATGAATCGGTGGAAGACGAAGGCCCCGAGCGCTCCGACCGCGCGATAGAAGCCGACGAATTTGCCCATGACCTCAGCAGGGATGACGTCGACGAAAAGAAACTGGTAGACCTGCATGATGTAGGTGTTGGCCACCACGAAGACCACCATGCAGCCCGCGATCCAGCCGATCTCAACCGGGGCGTTCGATGTCGCGCCGATCCATGAGCCCAGCGCGGCCGAGGCCGGTTTGGCCAAGCCCAGCCCGAGCAACGCGATCATGACGAGTGGCGTGCTCCAGAGGAGAAACGGACGCCGTCGGCCGAGCTTTCCGCGATGCCGATCGCTTTGCACGCCGATGACGGGGTTGAGCAGGATGCCCAGCACCGCTGGAAGACTGCCGGAGACAAATCCGATGAGGGTATCCGACGCGGTGGCCCAGCGCAGCTGCAGCGGGACCAGAGAGGTCGGCAACTGCTCCATGATCTGGAGGCAAAGGTCCCCGAGCAGCATCCAGAACATCACCTGGATCAGCGCCCCTTGGGTGTAGACCAGCGTCCCCACGCGGAAGGTGCGGGTTTGCTTGGTTGGTGCTTGATCGCGGGAATAGCTCATACGAGGGCGCTTCCGTGCAGCATAGCGCGCATCAGCAGCCTGAACATTGGTGATTCAATAAAAAATACTGCTTTGTATTCACAACGCAACGATTATCCCAGATGCTGAATTGGAGGCTGCATTCCGTGGTCTGCCTGGGCGGATCGAAAGCGACTGATTCATTGCATCATTAGCCTCCGTTGTAGCATTTCCGGCCTTGACTTGACGTGCTCCCACGTTACGTTTTTGTCATGATATTCCCCCTCCTGTGCAAATCCCTGCGTGGTGCTTCTGCTCGTCTACTTGCTCTAGCATCTGTCCTGCTCGCGCTCTTCGGAACCGAAACCAGCAAGGCGACGAATTACGCGACTTACGATTTTGGCTCTACGAA
>JBAXCT010000254.1:0-3469 GCA_037141375.1 Chthoniobacterales bacterium
CTTGCTGCATCGGCTTTTCCACCAAGGCCAGCAACCGGTCGTTCTTGGCCAAGCCTACCACGTAATCGACCTTGTAGTTGTTCGCTGCAGAAAACGTAAAGGGGCAAAAAGCACCAGTCGCCATAGTAGCCGTGCTAAGCCCGACCTTCCTGCTCTCCGTGCACCCGGTCGTCGGTCGCATTGAAGTCCAAGATCAACTCGCTCGGAGCTTCTTTGAAACCTTGAACGAACAGCTCCACCAGAACCTTCGACATGGCCAGCACCGTGGCGCGATCCCCGCGCCTTGGCATCAATCTCTCATCCACGAGAACGGCACCGCGCCGTGCGCTAGCAGGCGATCGTTGAATTGGCGCAGTGATCCACGGTGTGCGGCAAACTGCGCAGCCACCTGCTCGCGACCCAGCAGATAGCTCATCGGCACGGTCGGGGCTGCCGTATACCAGTTCACATCCGCCGCCGCGCGCGCCTGGGTGAAACCGATATTTTCTCTCATGTGCCTCGTCGCCGCCGCGGCCGACATCCCGCCGGTGTGTAATCCGATGTCGACCAGGATCCGGTGCGCTCGCCACAGCGCATCGTGCAACTGCACCAGCCGCGCGTGCGGCGCGCGGTAGATTTTTTTCTCCACGCACATCTTCTCGCACCACAGGGTCCAGCCCTCGTAAAAAATCGCGTGCGAAAACATCCGCCGCAGATGGCTCGGATGACGGTTCTGCACGATGAACTGCAGGTGATGGCCCGGATAGGCCTCGTGCGCACAGGTCAGTTCCAATCCGAAATGCTGCGCGACCTCCGCGCGGCGGGCCGCCTCTCCGCGCGCCGCGGCGGAGAGATCGTTGACCCAGAAAATCCCGGTTTGGTCCGGATCAAATGCGCCCGGCGCGCTGTAGGCCGCGGTGGGGAACTGCTCGCGCAGGAACTCCGGCACAGGAATGACCTTCAATTGTTCGCCGCGCGGGAGGCTGACGATCCCCGCCGTGCCAAGCTGCGTCTTGATCTGCGCCGTGACCCGGCGGTATTCGGTCAGCAGATTGGGCGCGGCCGGACGCCACGCCTCGCGCAGTTCCGCCAGCAAATCGTGAGCCGGCCGGCGTCCGAAGCGGTGCGCTTCGCGCCGCAGTTCATCGCCCACGGATGCCACCAACCGCTCGCCCTGCCGCAGCAATTCGTTGGCCGATGCATCCGTGCCCATCTTCTCGCGCAGGAGAAACTCGAAATGATCGCGACCGACCGCAAAGCCATCCGCTGGTCCCGTCTTGATGCGCTCCAGACGCGCGGCGTAATCGCGGAAGGCCGCCGCCGCGGCCGCCACCAGTCGCTTTGCCCGTGCGGGCGATGCGGAGAGCGGCACGATCTGGGTTGCCGCTTGCTCGATGAAAGTCGCGGCGTGACGGCTTGAGCGCACCGCCAGATTCGTCCACAGCGGCACCGGGCGCCGCAGTCCGGCAAAACCCTCGTCGAGATATCGCGGGATCCCGGCGAGCAAGGACAGGATGTCGCCGGTGACCGGCCGAAGATGGTCCGCGTGCCGCACGAGCAGGTGGAACACGCCGTTGACGGCTCCGCCGCTGTGCGTCTGTGGGTCGATCTGCCAGCGAGGATGCGTCTCGCCGTAAAAAAGCGACGTGCGCAACCACGCGAGGAATGCGCGCCGATCGGTCCAGTCGTCGCCCGTGCCGGCCGGCATCGCCTCGACGCGGGCGAGGGTGGCGCGGACGAGCGCGTTGTGCCTGCGGTGATCCTCCGCACGGTTTCGCCCGAGGCGGCCGCGATACTCCCGCAGACCGAGTCCGGCGGCGCCGGCCGGGAAAATTTCCCAACTGCGTCGGAAAAAATCACCGCCAACGCGGTGCAGTTCGGGTGCGCGGCTGCGCGGGGGTGGGCGGAACAGGGCCGGCATCGAACGTTGCAGGCCGCTTACTCGGGCTTGGTGATCTGGCCCTCTTCGTTGACCCGCCCCGTGATCGCATCGTTGATCTCGCTGGCCAGATCGCGCATGCGCTCCACTTCGCTTTGGGTGGGCGGACGATTTTCCGCTTCCGCGGCGATGGCCCGGATCGTCTGCATTCGCGAGGTGATTGCCGTGCACAATTCGGTGGTTTTCAGCCGGGGATTGAGGGTCTGCAGGCGGTCGATGAAGTAGTCCATCACCTCGGGCTTCATCAGCGCGGCCGCCCGCGGCGGGCTGTAGTTCTGCGCCGTGACGATCGTGCCGACTTCGAAGCCGCGGAGCCATCCGCCGAGGCTGACCATGTGGGCCATTTCCTCGTCGCGCAATTCGACCATCGCCTCTTCCACATCCTCCTGCGTTTTGATCAGTTCGAGTTTCAGTTCTGCCCAATCGCCCCGTTGTCCGATCTCCAGCAGGCTGTTAGCGTGCGTTGCGAGGCGTTCGCCGACCGCGAGGCTCTTGGCTTGGCGCAGCAGCGAGCGACCGACTTTTTCCACCAGCCCGCGCTGCTCGGAGACCACGGCGAAAAATCCATCGCAGATCAACGAACCGAAGTTCAGCGAGGTTTGGAAGCGGTTGTTGTAGGTACGGTCGAAGTCGGTCTTCTCGATCAGCGAAACCGGCACGGGTTTGAAAACCTCGAGATCATTGAACAATCCTTGGATCGACGGCGTGGTCAGCTCGTTGACTCCCGACTCCTCGCGCGCGAAGTCGTCAACTTGTCCAGCCTTCGCAGGTGGCGCTTCCTGCCCGCGGACAGTTGCGGCCGCGAGGAGCGCGAAAACGGCGAAAATGGTGGCGCGCATGGATAGAGAGAAAGCTGCCACAAACCGCGGCGGGTGTCCATCGGGGCGGAAGCCCACGGATTTCGGTCTGGCACCCCGGGCCTCCCGGGCGGAAGATCCTAGCGTCCCAAGAATCTGTCGAGGGAAGCAAAATTCATGAAAACCGATTGGTCCACCTGGCAGCCGCGTGAGCGGGCCAACCTCTGCTTCGTCACCCGTGGCGACCAGGTCCTGCTCATCCACAAAAAGCGCGGATTGGGCGCTGGCAAGATCAACGGACCCGGCGGGCGCCTCGAGCCCGGCGAAACCGCCACCGAGGCCGCCATCAGGGAAGTGCGCGAGGAACTCTGCGTCACCCCGCTCGATCCCCAGCTTCGCGGCGAACTGCATTTCCAGTTTGCCGACGGATATTCCCTGCATTGCTCGGTCTTCTGTGCCGATGACTGCGAAGGTGATCCAGTCGAGACCGACGAAGCCATCCCGCTCTGGGTCCACCGCGACGAGATTCCTTACGAGCGCATGTGGGCCGACGACCGCCATTGGCTGCCGGGCCTGCTCGAAGGCCGCAGCTTCCGTGGATTCTTCGAATTCGACGGCGACCGCATGCTCGACCACCGTCTCGACTGGATCGCCGCCGAAGAAATTCTCGCCTCATCATGACCACGGCCCAACTTTTTCTCGGCCTCGGCATCGGCCTCATCACCGGCGTGCTCGCCGCGCTCTGCGGGGTGGG
>JBAXCT010000255.1:0-3467 GCA_037141375.1 Chthoniobacterales bacterium
ATTCCATTGGTGCAGGTTGAGGAGAACCTCCAGGCGGTTGGTAGCGTAATAAATCCGAGAAACGGCGGCCGAGCCGCAGACTGGGTAGGTCAATTCTATGACCTCGACCATGCCGAGGTCCGGCACGGCATCGAGTCCGATCCGTCCCTGATTCAACTTTTTGATGGTTTCCGCGTCCAAACTTGGCAACAGCGGCATTTGGAAAGCATGCAGTCCCGCGAGTCGCAGGAGGAAAATGGCATGGGCACCGAGATTGGCGCGGCCCCGCGCAATGTCATTGGAAACCAAAGAAACAAACACATCGCCGCTCGGCAGCGGATCGATGAGGTGGGCCGAAGCGAATTTCGTGTGGTTGGCGACCGGATCGGCGCGGCTGATTTCGAATTCGACCCAGATGCGCTGCGCGGCCGCTTGCGACTCGAGCAGCAGATCAACGCACGGGCGATAGCCGAGGACACGCGTGAGTTTGGGCGACAGCAGACCCACCTCTCGCTTCGCAATCCATCCCGGCGGCGGATATTCCACTAAGCGGCGCTGTAGTTCCGAAGCAAGGCGGAATTTCATATAAGTGCACAGAGGCAGGAACTGAATACTCGTTCCTTCGTAGCGCCCGCCAACTCCCCCTCACCTTGGATGGAGTAAAAAATCTCCGAGATGCGCATCGGTCACTCCGGTTGGGGCCTGGGCGGAAGTGGCGCAGTGGAAAGATACGGCGTCGGGTCAGGAACTCCGGAAAGCATGAATGCTTCGCGACGCTCGACGCATGTGCCGCATTCACCGCAGTGCGTGTCGCCGCCGACGTAACAGGACCAGGTCTTACCGTAGTCGATGCCGAGCTCCGAGCCGCGCCTGGCGATGTCGGCCTTGCTCATGGCGATGAAGGGGCGCAGCACCCCGACCTCCGCGTAGGTGCCCAGACGGATCGCGTCGGCCATGGCCTTCATGAAGTCCTCCCGGCAGTCGGGATAGATGGCGTGGTCTCCGGCATGCGCAGCGATGACAAGTCCGTCCGCCTCCTTGCTCTCGGCGAATCCGCCGGCGATGGAGAGCATGATGCCATTGCGGAAAGGGACTACGGTCTTCTTCATCGTCTGCTCCTCGTAGTGCCCCTTGGGGATCTCTCCGCCCGAGGTGAGAAGATCGGATGAGAACTGCTCGCCGATAAAAGCGAGCGGGATGATGAGATGCGGCACGCCGAGCCTGTCCGCGTGCCACTTGGCCAGGGGCAGCTCCTTGTCATTGTGCTTCGCGCCGTAGTGGAACGAGAGCGCCGCGGCCACCTCGTGCTCGCCGGCGACATGGTAGAGGGCGGTGACGGAATCCATGCCGCCGCTGAGGAGGACCACGACTTTCTTTTTGGCCATGATCTTATTCGCTGAGGTCCGGGTACTCCGCGTCGACGCACAGGCTGATGCCTCCGCGGGCCGCAAACTGGGCCTCGACGCACAGGCGGCGCGGACTGAGCACCGCCACGAGATCGTCGAGGATCCTGTTGATCACATCCTCCCCGAAGGACGGCGTGGCCCGAAACGAGGCCAGATAGAACTTGAGCGACTTGGTCTCCACGCAGAGCTCATCCGCGATGTAGCGGATTTCGAGCGAAGCGAAGTCGGGTTGTCCGGTGACCGGGCAAAGCGAGGTGAACTCCGGACAGTCGAGCGTGATCCAAAAGTCCCGCTTGCTGTTGCGGTTTGGAAAGGTCTCGAGGATCTTGCGGTCCGGCTTGCTCGGCAAGCGCACCTCGCTGCGGCCGAGGAGGGAAAGTTTTTTTGGCATGGCTGGCCAGACTAGGCCGAAATGCGGCCGAGGTAAACCGGTGGATGCGTCATACGCGCATTGCCCCCCGCCCCGCTCGCCTGCAGAGTGGATGGCGCATGGCCAACAACGCCCGGCGGGTGGCCTCGGCCCTGAGGAAGCGCTACCGAGACCACAGCCACCACAACCGCAGGAACCCGCTCGAGGAACTGCTGTACATCCTCTGCAGCACCCAGACCCAGGAGTCCTCCTACCGAAGCACCTACTCGGCCCTGCGCCGGGAGTTCTCCACCTTCACGAAGCTGGCCGAGGCGCCGGCCGAATACATCGCCAAGCCGCTCATGCCCGGCGGACTCTACCGGAACAAATCGAAGGCGATCCGGAAGATATGCGACTCCATCATGGAGAGGTTCGGGCGCCTCACCCTCTCCCCGCTTCGCTCGATGAGCGGTCGGGAGTGCGAGGAGTTCCTGCTCTCTCTCCCGGGGGTCGGAAAGAAGGTGGCGCGCTGCGTGATGATGTATTCGCTCGACCGCGAGGTCTTCCCCGTCGACACGCACTGCTGGCGGATCGCCAAGCGCCTCGGCTGGGTGCGCCCCACGCAGAAGGGCGGGCACTGCGCGCCGCGCGACATGGACCGCCTGCAGCAGAAACTCCCCCCAGAACTACGCTTCTCGCTGCACGTGGGCTTCGTTTCGCTGGGCCGAGAGTTCTGCACCGCGCACGAGGCGCGCTGCGGGGGTTGTCCGCTGGAGGCAGTTTGCCCGAAGCTGACCAAGCACCGCTGAGCAGCATTCCGATCACCACTCCCGGATCTCGATGGCCAGATTCTCGTCGAGTTCGTTGAGGCGGTTCTGAAGGCAGGCTAGGGTCGCTAGATCGGGTGCCTCGACATAGGTGAGGTTCGATCCCGGGCGGTCGCCTTCGATGAAGCGCAGACGGCCGAGGCGCTGGCCGCCAACCTCCCCTCGCCCGTCATCCAACGGGAGGTCTTCGAGGATACGGTAGGCAAGCGCGGAAGGCCCTTCGTACATCTCTTGCCGGTTCTCCCACTTCTCAAGCGCCACGCCGCGGATGGCCTCGTCTGCTTTGATTGTGATCGGATCGTCCTCCGGATCCCCGACCTGCTCGATCCACCATTCGCGGACCGCCTTCTTGTCTTGGAACTTGAATCCCTCGAACTCATCAAAATATTCCGCCCAAGTCGGAGGCTTGGATGCGGCAAAGGGATCGCCGTAATGAAGCATGAAGTCGGTTTTGCCGTCGCTTGTGAGAGCGTAGAGCACGCTGCTCGGATCCCGCGGCAAAACAAGGTAGGGCTGTTCGCCCAGCACGCACGTCTCGCGGATCAGCCGCGCCACGGAACCTGGCACTAAGCACGAGCCAGCGGCCAGGCCGCAGAGGGAAAGGAAGGATCGGCGGAGCATAAGAGAGTAACGAGTGACTGGTGACGAGTGGCGAGTTGAGACCTGAGCCGGAGTGCAACGTAAGCAGCCCATAGGCAAACCTAAAGAGTTCCGTGTGTCATAGCCGGCAGGACGGCGATGAACACTGGACCAAGAGCCAAAAAGGATGCTGCGCCGCGGAAAGATAAACCTAGTCTCCCAAGAGCCTTGTAAGCTCCGTTGACTGAAGCTCGAACTTCTTCGGATTTGTCCGGCGCAGCTTTGCGAGATTTTGCATCTTCCACTTCAGGGCCGGTAATTCCTGCA
>JBAXCT010000256.1:0-3461 GCA_037141375.1 Chthoniobacterales bacterium
GCCAAGGGAACTAGCAGAGCCAGCCGAGCCCAGCCGGGTGATATAAAGATAGCCATTATCGACCGCCACGGTTCCTCCAAAGGCGCTGTTGCTGGCCGCTAGGTCAAGACGGCCGCCATCCGATTTAATGATGCCACCTGTTCCAGTGATCATACCGGCAATGGCCGCATTGCTGCTGGAGGTTCCAGTAATTTTCAACGTGGCATCAAGCTGCAGTGCGTTGCTGATGGTCTGAATGATGTTGGTGCTCGATGTGAATGTGAGCTCCGGACCCATTGAACCGAACGGGGAAAACTGCAGGGCGTTTCCGGAAATCAGGATATTACCCGGTCCTGAGTTCTTGATGCTGAGAGATCTTAGAAGAAAGTTGCCCGGGCTGTCGTTGGTGAGTTGCAGGTCGCCGGATAATTGGCTGTCCAAAGTAATCGTGGTAGCAACATTGCCCACAGGGGCGGAAGGAAGCCAACCCGGCCCGTTGGTCCAACTCACGCCGCCGGAGGTCGATGAGTTGGTAAAATCAGTCGGAGCTCCCACCGCGCCCGTCGCGGCAATACCGACATCAGCTAGTTTGTCGGCGACAACGATTCGCTTCACGGTGAGGGTGTTGTTGCTGGATGATAAAGAAGTAGCTTGCTGCTTGAGCAGCAGATTCAGGTAGCCATTGGTGCGGGCGGAGGAACTGTTGGTGGCGCTGCTGAATTCGTCGGAGTTGTTCCCGGTCCACGAGGAGCGAGAGAGAATGGGCAGAGAGTCAGAACCTGTCGGATCGACGAACAGAAAGGTGTCGTCATTAGCCAGAGAAAAGGAGGAATCGCAGCGAATCACAATCTTATAGTCGGCACCGAAAGTGAACACATTGGTGGCAAAGTCCGGCACGCTGGCTGTCTCGGCGTGCGGATTCCATCCCAGCTGGAAACCAGATCCTGATGCTCTGATATAAAGTCGGAAATAACTTTTTCCATCAGGTTGGTTGTTGGTGCGGTTCAATTCACGGGTGGCGTAGAAAAAGTCAGCGCCGTTGGTATTGGCCATGGCCGTCTGCACATTGACATCAATCCGCAGGTGGACGGAGGAGTTGCTGCCAAACTGGTATGGGGTGATTGTCTTGTAGGCTGTCTGGTAACCTGTTCCAGCTAACAATTTGGCGCCCCCATTGGTCAAGCTGACGGGCGAAGTTGCATTCGAGTTGGAAGCACTCCAACCATTCTGTCCGACGAGGTTTCCGTTCGTGTAGCCATCGGCAAAATCAATGTTGGCATAATTGGCATTATCGACGCCGAAAGACGCGCTGCTGGGAGAGTTGAAAATGACCGCGGAGGAGGTAGATGCGTAGGTCGTAAAATTGCCGGACAGCACGTTTTGCGAAATGTAGTTGTTCGATCCGCTCGATTGCGCGTCGATGGCGGAGGACGTAGAGCTGGAGATCCGGTTGTTAAAAGCAAAATTGGACCGGGTATACAAATTGGTCACCGCGCCAAAACGGAGCCCCCGCCTATTGGAGGTCAGAAGATTGGCCACCACGCTGTTTCTTTCCGTCGGACCGATGGCGAACGAGTAGAGATTGACGCCGATCTCATTACTTGAGCAGGTGTTGCCGACGGCCTGGTTGTTCTTAGCGCTCTCCTCAATAAAGATTCCGTGGCGAATGTTGTCGCTGCACGTGTTGTAAAAGGCCGAGGACTCGGAAGTCGACGCATCGAGATCAATGCCGTCCATGTTGACGTCGGACACAGCATTATCCAGAAACAGCAGCCCCGAGGCCCCGCTGTCGGTGATTCCTTTGACCCAGATGCCCCGGGCCGCCCCCCCGTCTAAAACGCAAGAATCCACAACGCAAGGCGTCGTACAACCGGCGAAGAGCATAATATCCGAATCCTCAACACGCGTGGTTTTGGTCCCGAAATTGGCCATCGTCACACCTTGAACTTGGACTTTGGAGCAGCAGGTAAAACTGAGACCGTAGCGACCCGTAGTATTCTGGCCGTCGATGGTGCCTCCGGAGATACTAATGAAACTCAGAGGGTTGGTGGGCGTTCCCGCCGCAACGAAGGCGGATATGCCTGGAGCGAGATTGATTTTCCCGCCCAGTAGAATGCAGGTATCGGACTGCAAATTGAGCGGTTCATCGCCGTTGATGGCAAGGGCCGTGAGATGAAGCACCACCATGGAACCGGGGTTGGCTGCGCGGGCTGCGTTGTAGATGACTTGAACCTCTGAGAGCGCGGTTGCCGCGGTTGTGACGTCGATCCGGTTCTGCCCGTTCTTGATGGAATCCTCGTGAGGATTCGCCGCAGTGGGTGGATAGAAATGCTCCTGGTTGGAGGTCTGGCTTCCGAATCCTGACTGCATGATACGGTTATTTGCGCTGTTGGCGGCGAACCCCAAGCTCTCAGGGGTTCCAATAAACTCGTTCCCGTAGAGCGTATCCTTGGATCGTCCGAGAAAAATACCGGTCTGGGCGGATTGGATTGAGTTCCGAACGATGGAATTGTAGCTCCCCAGCGAGACCAAGCCGGAGGTTTCGCTTTCGATCCCCGTGTTTCCGCCGGCACAAAGATTACTGAAGACACGGTTAAAGGCTGCATTGCGCAAACGAACCCCCTCCGCCGTGTTATTTTCGCAGGTGTTGTTCACAACCATACAGTCATCGCTCGACTCGATGAGGATGCCGGTGCTGTTGTTGGAGCAGGCGTTGTCCATCACCACCCCCTGCGTGGCGTCTTTGAGGCGGATACCGGAACCAGCCTTCGCTCCGGAGACCGTGCACCGGGTGACAGTGATCTCGTTGTCAAAATTCGATGATCCCAATCCCTGCAAGAAAATCCCATCCAGCGAGGCCTCCCTCACTGTTACCCGATCGACATTAACTCGACTGACTCCTAAAGCCTCGAGACCGCGGATATTTTTGTCTTTCCCCTCCAAGGTCAGACGGTCCACGGAAATAAAACTGGAATCGGCCGCGATGCTCACGAGGGCACTTGCGGTGATGTTGTCAGCAGCAACAAGACTGGTTCCAGCCCCGGAGACGCACATTTTTGAGCTGAGCACGAGAGGGGTGGTTGAAACCGCATAGGCCGCGCCAGCTTTTAGCGTCACGACGATAAAACGATCTGGGTTGGCAGTCCGGGCACTATCGATCAAGGACTGCACCCCGGCGATTGTGCCCGTGGTATCATTGATTCGCGTGACCGCCTCACCGCTAGTCTGAATGAAACTTGCACTGGGAACGGCGTAATCGACATCCATCCGAGGGCCGACAGTTCCCGCCGAGGCCGCCCCATATCCGTTCGCAAAAGCAGCGACAAAACACCACGAACCAAAAGCCATGCTGAGCCACACTCGAGGATGGAGAGTCAGGGCCATGGCTACAGCATCACTCGGGTAACCTTGCCACAGGTTTGTCGCCAATCAACTGCGATACTTTGCTTTCAATCTCCTCCGCCCAAAGGCGGTAGCCCTCG
>JBAXCT010000257.1:0-3461 GCA_037141375.1 Chthoniobacterales bacterium
GCGCGAGGCCTTAACTCTCCTCAGCGGGGGGCGTGCGTAACGCACCCTCCTGCAGCGGAAACCTCAGGCGTATTTCCGCGCCCCCCAGCGGGGAGCGGCCGAAGAATATTTCTCCCTCGTGGTTCTGCACCGCGGTGCGAATCACAAACAGCCCGATACCGGTGCCTTCCCTTCTGGTGCTGTTGAGGGGGAGTTCTATCAGCTCCGCGCCGGACCACCCGGGGCCGCTGTCGCCGATGACCAGATCGACATGGCTGTTGGCAGGCAGCAATTCGACGGAGATTTGACCTAGGCTCGCCGCGCTCTCTGCGATGGCCTCGACGGCGTTGCGAAAAATATTATTCAAAGCCAGCTGCAACTGCACGCCATCCCCGTGGATGATGCACCTTGTCTCCAGTCCGGATTGCTCCAGCTGGATATTGTTCTTCGCCAGCAACCCCTTGTTGTAGAGCAAAGCGCTTTTCACCACTTGGCCGAGGTCGATGAACTCGTGTTTGGTCTGCACGCTGCGCAACAAGGTCTTCATCTTCTCGATCGTAGTGACCACGCGCTGGGCCTCATTTGCGATGATGGCGAGCGCCTGCTGAGGATCGCTCTTGTCCTGCAGGGTCATCTTGCTCTGCAGGAGGATGGCACTGAGCGGTTGGTTGATCTCGTGGGCCACGGCGGATGCCTCGAGGCTCGATTTGAGTTTTCTCTCGAGGAGGAGCCTCTGTCGCTCCTCGCTGACCCTCAGCAACTCCTGGGCCTTCTTGAGTTCCGTGATATCGATGAACCCGACCAGAAGAAGCTCGTTGAGCGGCACGGTATTGATGAGAACGTCGAGTTGCGTGCCGTCCCTGCGGACCACCTTGATCTCGATGGGGCCAACCGGACTGCTTTTGGGTGCGGCTTTGGCCACGGCTGCGTTCCAGCGATTGAAGACCTCCGACCGGTAGACCTCGTTCGGATAAGCCAGCTCGGACCACGTTTTCACGTCCGGAATTTCTTCCCGGGTGTAGCCGAAAGTCTGGATGAACTTCTCGTTGAGGAATGTGATTTTGCCGTCCCGGTGGGCATCGTTGATGGCCACAGGAACGGGAATATTGTCGAGAATCTTGCGCAGCCGCAACTCGTTCTCGGCCAGCTTCAATTCCGCCGCTTTGCGCTCGGTGATATCTGTCATGCTGACGAGCAGGCTCTTCTCCAGAACCACAGCTCCGAAGAGCACATTGCGCTTGCTGCCATCCTTGCATGTCACGAGGAACTCCATCGACTCCACGCTGTCTTTGGTTTTGATCGCACGCATGACGGCGTCGTCCCATTCGCGGAAGACTTCCCGTCGATAGGCCTCGTCGGGATATGACAAGCGCGCCCAATTCTCCACGGTAGGGATTTCCTCATGCTTGTAGCCGAAGATACGGATGAAGCTGTCGTTGATAAAAGTGATCTGCGCCGGCTGTTCAAGCGTTGTGGCTGCGATGGCAATGGGCAGGTTGTTGAGGAGTTTTTCACGTTCCGCGGATGCCTTTCTGGCCTCCGTGACATCGCTCATCATCCCCTCCCAGATGATCTTCCCGCCCGGATCTTTTCGCGGTGAGGATTCCAGTGTCACCCGGCGTGTCTCCCCGCGCATCACTGTCTCTCCCTCCCAGAAGAAGCGTTTATGCCCCGCGATCGCTTCGCGGTTGAGTCGCTCGATTTCCCGGCGCCCCTCCGGCGACATTCCCTGCAGGGCCAGCGCATGGTTCCGCATGACCTCCTCGCGGTTCATTCCGGTCATGGCGATCCACCGCTCGCTCAAAAATGTGAAGCGCGGCTCACCCTGCGGGTCGAACTCCACCACATAGGTGCCGACCGGAATATTTTGCGTCAGCTCATAGGCCGTGCGCTGCAATTGCTCGCGTGCCGTATACAACTCGCTTTGTGCCAAGGACCCGCGCCGTGCCTGTTGCAGCAGCACGGCGAGAAATTGTCCGGTCAGCACCAATCCCAGCACATGGAAGTTGAGGTTGAGGATGTCGGCCTTGTTTGAATGGATGTAAGGACCGAAACCGTGGCCTGTCGCGTAGAGAGCGCAGAGAACGATGATGATCCCGCTGAAGCTCGCCGCAGCCAGCCCGCGGTAAATAGAGAAAATCAGTACCGCCGGCAAAAACACGACCTCCATCGAGTTGAAGCCGGTGTAGGTAAACAGTCGCTCGGCCAGCAATACGGTGGGGGCGAGAACCGCGAATGACAGCAGAATGTCCATGGCCAGCGCCGGACCGCGCCTCTGACCGCTCATCCACAACAGCAAAATCGGGGTGATCAAACTTTGTCCCATGCAGTTGCCTATCCACCAGTTGATCCACAACACAGGCAGTGAGGAGTTGGCCGCCATCCCTGACATCCACAGGCTCAGCATGCCGGAGGTGGCGCTGAACGGCTGGAGCAGAAAAAAGATCATCAGCATCAACCCAGCGAGATCGCGCGCGCGGCCGAAGTTTTGATCCAGTCGCGCACGGTGGAAAAGCCATGCTCCCGCCGCGCTCTCGATGCTGTTGACGGCGGAGATCAGCAGCGCCGGCGTCAGCGGGAGCCCGCGCGACAGGGCGAGACACAATTGCCCGACGAACACGCCCGGCCAGATGCCGGGACCAAAGCGAATGGCCATGGCCAACGCGATGCCCTCCGGGGCGAAGAGCACCGGTGTCACCACCGCATTGTTGACCTGCACCAAAAAACTGGCGTGGCCGAAAACAAAGTAGAGCGCGGCCAAGGCGAGGGAGCATGACCCGTGCATTCGGAGCCATGTGGACAGTCTCGAAAGCGGTTTAGGCATGGCCCTTTGGTTAGACGAGCATCGCCTTGCTGTCCAATGCCTCTGTCCTCTGCTGCTCAGGCCTGACCCAAGGTCTCGTGGTAGTGCTTCACGGCCAACTGCCCCAACTCAGGGCCAGTCGTACCGAGTTTCTCCGCGATGTTCTTGCGGTGCGCCTGGATCGTATGGGTGGACAGGCCTAGCTTGTCCGCGATCTCCTTGCTGAGCAAACCGCTGCCGATGAGCAGGAAGATTTCGTGTTCCCGTACACTCAGCTTTTGGCGCGGGTTGCGGTCTGTGACGGAGCTTGCCCGTCCTGCTCTTCTCGGCAGCAACTCCTTGAACTCTTGGGCGAGATCATCGAAAGCCTGCGTTTTGTCGAGCACCGCGTGAATGTGCCGGTCGAGGCTGGCTGGGCAGAGGAAGGTGCTCGCCTCGCCGGAGAGGATGATCGTCTTGGCGGAAGGTTTCAGCCGCGCCAATCGGTGTGCCACATTGATGCCGTGGCCGTCGGGCAGGGCCAGATCGAGCACGAGCAAATCCGGTTGGTGCTTCTCGCACGCCGCCAACCCATCAGCCTCCGTCTGTGCGGTGCCGACCACCCGCAGACGGGGGATACCCTGCAGCATCCTGCTGAGCATCTGCAGAAACATCAGCTGGTCTTCGACAATGACGCAAT
>JBAXCT010000258.1:0-3358 GCA_037141375.1 Chthoniobacterales bacterium
GTAGCCGCACACTGCGCTGCGGCAGACGACTTTGCATTTTTCCGAGACGAGGGCAGCCCCGCAGACGGGACAGACCGCATCCGGGTTGTCAGTGGCCGACTCCGCAGGTGCGGTGACCGCGCGGAGGGCCCGGGCCAGAGTTTGCACCACCTCCGGGTCGTGGGCGGCGGAGAGGCTGACCCGCAACCGCGAGGTTCCTTTCGGCACAGTGGGCGGGCGGATGGCCGGGATGAAAAATCCCAGCCGCGCGAGTTGCTCTGCCGCTTGGAGAGCCTCCTCCGCACCCCCGATCACCACGGGATAGATCGCGGCGGGAATGGCCGGGCCGATGCTCGTCGTTGCCTGCCGCAGCTTGGCTCGCAGAGCATCGCCCTCGGAACTGGCGCAAATATCGAGCGCGGCCGAGGCCGCGGCGGCGGAAGATGCCGGCGGCGCGGTCGAGAAGACAAAGCTGCGGGCGCGGTTGAGGAGGAACTCGATCAGATGGCGTGAACCGGCCACATAGCCTCCGGAGCTACCCAACGCTTTTCCGAGGGTTCCCATCTGCACCTCGATATGGTGGTCCAGGCCGAGTTGTTCCGCCAATCCGCGGCCGCCGCCGCCGAGAATGCCGACCGCGTGGGCTTCGTCGAGCAACATCACTGCCCCGTAACGGTCTTTGAGCGCGACGATCTCGCGCAGCGGCGCGAGGTCGCCGTCCATGCTGAAGACCGATTCGGTGACGACGAAGATTTTCGCGCCGGGATGCCTGCCTCGCGCCCAAAGCAGGTGGTGCTCGAGGTGCGAGATATCGTTGTGCGCGAACACCCGGCAGGTCGCACCGCTCAGGCGCGCCCCGTCGATGAGGCACGCGTGGCTCAGGCGGTCGAGGAGAATGACATCATGCTTCCCGGCGAGCGCCGCGAGGACGCCGACGCTGGTCGCGTAGCCGCTGCCGAAGGTCAGCGCGGCCTCGGTGCGTTTGAAGGCCGCGAGTTTTTCCTCGAGTTCGCGGTGCGGCCGCTGCGTGCCGCTGACCAAGCGCGAGGCGCCTGCGCCTGCGCCGTACTCCCGCGCGGCGAGGGTCGCGGCCTCGATGACCCGCGGATGCGCCGCGAGTCCGAGATAATCGTTCGAGGCGAAATTATGCAGGGTCTTTTCCTCGAAGCGGACGAGTGGTCCGGTCGCAAGGTCCGAGACGCGCCCGCGCCGCCGCAGATGGCGCTGGTCGAGTTCGGCAAGGGACCGGGCGAGAAAGTCTTCAAACATCGGAACCGACGATTTTTAACCATCGAAGCCGTGGAGTCCACCGAGGAGAGTGGCAGGGCCGCTGGTTTCTTGGGAGGGGCTGAGCCAGTGTCCTGGAACTTGAGGTCGGGCCCTCGCTTGAAGGCTAAAGATTGATCGGCGCGCCGTTCGCGGGCAGCCTTCCTCTTTATGTTGCATCTGCCTGATCCGCTCCACCCCTTTGCGGCGCATTTTCCGGTGGCATTTTTGCTCCTCGGTATGGTGGCGGTTGCTCTCTCCTTGCTCTGGCCCAACCGCTATATCGTCCGGTTGGCGTTGGTGACGATGGTCCTCGGCGCGCTGGGCGCGACTTGGGCGCACAAGACAGGCACCACCGAAGCGGCCGTCGTCCGCTATGTTGCGGCCTCGGTCGGTCCGGCGGTGCAGGATCACAAAAACGCCTCCGACCTCATGCTGGTCGCCGCGTGGATCTCGGCGGTTGCCGCCATCGCGGTTTTTGCCAGCAATTTGATCCCGGGTATTTCGCTTCTGGCCCGGTTGGTCGCGGTGGCCTCCTGCGTTTTTCTTCTCTGGACGATGCAGTCAGCCCTCTACACGGGATCCGAACTCACCCACGTGCACTTCTTCGGCCCGAATGCCCCGCGCCCGGCGCCCGGCACCGAGGATGTGGTCCGCCTGCGCGTGAAGTAGATCCGCTACCGCAGAAATTTCGAACTCATGGCCACGAGATCAGCCATGTCGACATCGCCGTCACCATCGGAGTCCAGAAAACCTTTGAGCAGAGGGTTCGAATTGAGCAAGCCCGCGGTCGGATCGCCGGCAACCGCGCCCGCCTGTGCGGCGGATGATGTCGCGCCGCTTCGCGCCCCGGATTGCAGGAGCGAGACGAGCGCGGGGATGATGACTGGAAGCATGCTCATGATGACATCGGGTGTCGCGCCGCTTTTACGCCCGGCCTGATTGACCATTTGCTCCACGCGCTCGCGGCCGAGCGTGCGCTCGATTTGTTGCGGGGAGGACGAATTCTCCTTGAGGGAACCGAGCAATGCGTCGATGCCTTCGGCTCCGCCTTGTTGACCGGCCTCGCGCAAAGCGGGCTTCAGCATGCTGCCGACTGTGCCGGCCAATTCTTCCGCCGCACCGGGCGGAAGCGCGCCGGCGACGGGGGAAGATCCGCCGGTCAGGGCGCCGAGCAAATTTTCCAAGTCCGACTTCTGCGTTCCTGCTTGGGGATCTTGGATGGAGGAGACAAGGGCTTCGAAGAAGTTCATGGGACGCCAAAAATCTGCCCCCGTGCGCCAAGTGTCAATCCGCCAATCGCCTTTCTGCCCTCGCACCTCGGGCTTGTCCGTACGCTCGCCATCGCCTACTTGGTAAGGGCATGCGTTGGGATGGTCGTCGACAGAGCACGAATGTGGAGGACCGGCGGGGCATGAGCCCGGCCGGTCGCGGTATTGTCGGCGGGGGATTCGGCCTGCTTCTGGTGCTCGCGTTTGCCCTTTTCACTGGCGCGGATCCGATCCGGCTGATGAGCGAGTTGTCTGTCGATCAGGGCGGCGGCCGCGCCACGCAGACGGCGCCAGCGCCCAATGATGACGTCCGCCGGTTCGTCTCGACGGTTTTGGCCGACACGGAGGACGTATGGACCGACTCATTCGCTCGTTCCGGACGGCAGTACGTCACGCCACGCCTGGTCCTTTACTCCGGTGTGACGCGCGTGCCCGGCGGCACGGCCCAAGGGGCCTCCGGTCCTTTTTATCTGCCGGCCGACCAGTCGATCTATCTGGATTTCTCCTTCTTCGAGCAGATGAGGAAACAGTTCGGAATGAAGGGTGACTTTGCTGCGGCTTACGTCATCGCGCACGAGGTGGGCCACCATGTGCAGCAGCAACTCGGCCTGACCGACAAGGTCCACCGCTTGGCCGGGCGCGTGCCCAAGGACCAATACAACCAGATGTCAGTCCGCCTCGAACTGC
Source organism: Chthoniobacterales bacterium (assembly GCA_037141375.1). GTDB lineage: Bacteria > Verrucomicrobiota > Verrucomicrobiia > Chthoniobacterales > JACTMZ01 > JACTMZ01. The sequence goes on from JBAXCT010000258.1 coordinate 3,204, forward strand.
AGGCGGACTTTCTGGCCGGAGTATGGGCTCACGAAGCCCAGCAGCGCTGGGATATTCTCGAGGAGGGCGACATCGAGAGCGCGATCAACGCCGCGGAGATCGTCGGCGACGACCGCCTGCAGGGCCTGCTGCGCACGGTCGCTGAAGATGGCCAA
>JBAXCT010000259.1:0-3349 GCA_037141375.1 Chthoniobacterales bacterium
ATGAACCGTCGAAGAACCAGAGGTCTAAATGAGAAATAGTAAAACCTGTGTATTGCCATTCGTTTGCATTGCGTTGCTTCTCTGCACGGCTGTCGCCGAGAACAATCGAGAGGAAGGGGCGTCACAGGTGTCTTTGGTCCCGACCTTCCACTGCATGAGTATCTATTGGTCGCCGGCGCAGGGAGGTTCGGAACGTAACGTTTCCGTCCGGTTTCGCGAGGCGGGTGAAAAGCAGTGGCGCGCGGGACTTCCGCTGCGCTATAATCCGGTCGCAACGCTGGAATGCAGGGCGGACTATCGCGGCAGCCTGGTGAATCTGAAGCCGGCCACCACCTATGAGGTCGCGCTGACGCTTGACGGGACCGATCTGGGTGCCGAGTGCAGCGGGACCACATGGAGCGAAGATTTTCCAGTAGGGTCCGTCGTCAAGGTATCAAGTGGTAAGGCCTCACTTAAGGTGAGCCAGTCAGGAACCCCTTCAGGATATGTGCTCTACGATCGCACGGGTTGCACCATCGACACGGGCAACCAGGATGATGTCGGCCTCGCTGTGGACGCGAGCTACGTCATCCTGCGAGGGTTCACCATCAGGAGGGTGAAGCAGCACGGGATCAGGATCCTCAGCAGCCACCACATCGTTATCGAAGACTGCGATATCAGCCAGTGGGGCAGCGAGGATGACAAGGGTTGGGGCGTTGACTATCAGGCTGGCGTCTTCAGCAAAAACAAAGACCTCAAAGCCGTAGTTATTCAGCGCTGCAAAATTCATCATCCCTCGTGGGACTCCAACAGCTGGGCGGAGAAACACGGTTCGTCCACGCACCCGGCAGGTCCGCAGGCGATCGTGCTCTGGGAGTCTGAGGGCAACCACGTCTTCCGTTACAATGAGTGCTGTTCGGACCAGGACCACTACTTCAACGATGGACTGGGTGCTGGTGAAAACGGCAGCTACCGCGGATTTCCCGGTGCGGACAGCGATATCTACGGAAACTACATTGCCAACTGTTGGGATGATGGGATCGAGGCCGAGGGCGGCGATCAGAATGTGCGGATCTGGAACAACTACATTGGGGATGTGTTGATCCCCATCGCCAACGCACCGGTATCCATCGGACCGCTTTACGTGTGGCGGAATGTCTCAGGACATTGCTACAGCCCTCCGGGCAGCAGTTGGGACATGACGCATGGGCCTTTCATGAAGATGGGCTTCGCGGATGGCGAGAGCTGGATGACGGGACATATGTATGTCTTCAACAACACAGTGTTCCAAGACAACTTGGGTGCCGGCGGACTGGGTGATGACGACAGGATTATCAAACATTGCTCGGCGCGAAATAACATCCTGCACCTCCGCGAGAGGGACCGGTGGAGCGTCGCGGACAATCGCGCGCAGGAAGACAATGATTTCGACTATGATCTTTTGTCCGGGGCTTTTCCTTCAGGCCAAGAGCAACACGGCATAGCGGGAGTCCCGCGGTATGTTCCGACCGCAGGATTTGACCCTGAGACGAGAACCGGAATGTTTCAACTGGCTGCCGACAGCAAGGGCGCTGGTGCGGCGGCGATCATTCCGAACTTCTGCGAAGCGGTCAACGGGGGCAAGCCGGACATGGGGGCCCATGAGCGCGGGCTGGAGAGAATGGAGTTCGGACTGAAGGCTCGATTCATACCGGTTGGCACATTCACAAAGCCCGGCCACGAACCAACGAACAAGCCGGAGGCAGGCGACGGAAAATAGTCTTCCATGATCAGCGTGCTTGGGAGTCTATTGAGGGAACTGAGTTCCGATGAAATTTAAACAATACTTTCTGATCTTCGCCTTTTGTGTTGTGTCCATCATCGCACTTTTATACGGGGTGTCGCCCCGATGGTTTGCCCAAACCTTCTTGGGGATCTCCGAGTTGGACTTGAATGTCGCCCACATATTGCGGGCGGTCATGGGTCTTTATCTTGGCCTTGGCGTCTTTTGGCTTTGTGCCGCTTTTAGCGAGAAACATCGAAACACAGCGGTGCTGAGCTGCCTGATTTTCGCCGGGGGCCTGGTCATAGGCAGAATTGTTAGCCTCTTTGCCGATGGTCAGCCCAAGCCGCTTCTTGTTCTTTATATGGTCCTCGAGCTTGCCCTTCTTCCTATCGGTTACTGGATTTACAGGTTGCCGGAGTAGGTTGGACTTTAAGTATCAGCGGTCACGGATCATTCGGATATTCTCTGATACCAACGTCCCAAAGTTTTCAGAATCCTCTTTCCTGGCGGTAGGGGTGGCTGGCCCCAGCCGATCGCACTATGTCCAAGAAGGGGTGAGAGGCCCGCTGAAGCCAGCGGATCACCACCCGCGTTTGACCGCAAAGCCGCGGTCTTCGAGCAGGGGTTGAAGGCGGTCGGGTTGGTCGCCTTGGAGTTCGAGGGCGCGGGTTTCGATTTTTCCGCCGCAGCCGAGGGAGGCTTTCAGTTCGTGGAGGAGGGCTTCGAGTTTTCGCTCGTTCCACGCTGTGGAGAAGCCTTCGATGATTAGCACGGTCTTGCCGCCGCGGTAGGCGGTCGAGCGGCGGAGGAGGAGGCGTTCCCTCGGTTCCTTCTTCGGCGCGGGTGGGCTTTGCGGCGCATTAGCCGGTGCCTCGCGCAGCGGACCGAGATCGAGCGAGGCAAAGGGGTTGGCGAAGGCGGATGGCCCGGCGTCGGTGGCGATGCGCCCTGTTTTTTCCCGCGCCACGGGCCTCAGCGCAGCCAGCGCTTCTGCTTGATGTAAACGAGCGGCAGGATGGCCGAGAGGAAAGTGAGGAGGATGGTCACCGGGAAGCCCCATTTCCAGGACAACTCGGGCATGTGGGCGAAGTTCATCCCATACATCGTGCCGACGAGGGTCGGCGGCAGGAATACCGCGGTGAGGATGGTGAAGACCTTCACGATCTGGTTCTGCTGCATGTTCAGGATGCCCATCGAGGCCTGCTGCAGATAGCGCACCTTGTCGTGCTCGAAGGCGAGGTGGTCTTTGATGCCGGCGACGTCCGCCGCCAGTTCGTTGACGCGCGCCTGCAACTCGGCCTCGGTGAATCCGTCGACCTCCGCATTGAAGTAGCGCACGACGCGGGCGAGTTGCAGCACACTCTCGCCGCTCTGCGAGATGAAGTCCTCGTAGCGCGATAGCTCAGACAGCAGCTCGCTGATCTCGGTCATGGTGCCGGTTTTGCCCGTGCCGAGTTCGGTCGGCATCTCGGTGATGGTCCGCGACAATTTTTCGAGATCCGTGCCCACGGCCTCCACGCGGTCGGCCACGGTTTCGCTGAGGGCGAAAAGGAGGCCCCAGAGAATCTTCTGCGGCGTGTTGTAAAGGTGTGCCTTGCGCCGGAT
>JBAXCT010000260.1:0-3339 GCA_037141375.1 Chthoniobacterales bacterium
ACATCGCGCGCCAGAAAGGTTTCACCCACGTCGCCAGCGGCCCGCTCGTGCGCAGTTCCTACCACGCGTCGGATTTCAATCCGCTGGAGGGAAAATCTTCCGCCTGTAGCGGCGGCCTGTGATCGCGTAAAAAAAAGATGGTCCGATCCATCGGGGTTCGGGCGTGGTCATCAATCTCAACTCCGGTTGTTTCGGAGGATCTCATCGAGCAGAGAGGAGAACCGTCACCCGAGCGCTAACTACGATTCACCGGCCAACCGCGCGCGGAGGCCTCCGTGACGTGAGCGGATTTCGTTCTGGCGCACGGCGGTGGCCAGCGCCTTCTGCTGTCCTGCTACCACGACAAGCTTTTTGCCCCGGGTGACCGCGGTGTAGAGCAGATTGCGCTGGAGCAGCATGAAATGCTGCATGGCAAGAGGGATGACGACGGCCGGGAATTCCGAGCCCTGGCTTTTGTGGATGCTGATAGCGTACGCCGGTTCCAATTCATCCAACTCACCAAAATCATACGCGACCTTGCGACCCTCGACCTCGACGGTCACATCGCGGTCGTCCGGGTCGATCGCCGCAATGCGGCCGATGTCGCCGTTGAAGACATTTTTGTCATAGTTGTTGCGCGTCTGCAGGACCTTGTCACCGACGCGGAACTTCACGCCGAAGCGCTCGACCTCGGCCCGGTCGGAGCGCGGCGGGTTGAGCGCAGCCTGCAGCGCGTTGTTGAGTTCGCGGATCCCGAGGCTGCCGCGGTGCATCGGGGCAAGCACCTGCACATCACGGATGGGATCGAGACCAAGTCGTCGCGGGATTTCCTCCCGCACGAGTCGCAAGACGAGCGCAGCAATTTCCTCCGGTTCCTCGCGGTGGAGAAAAGCGAAATCGGAGCCCTTCTCCGCGCTGCCGGCAGGGACGCGCCCCTGCCGGATGTCGTGGGCCGCACGCACGATCTCGCTGGCCTCGGCTTGGCGGAATATTTCGGTCAGCCGCACCGCGGGAATGGCGCGGGTGGCGAGCAGGTCGGACAAGATCGAGCCCGGACCGACGCTGGGCAGCTGGTCGGGATCACCCACGAGCACCAGCGAGCCTCCCGGCGGCAGCGCACGGCAGAGCGAGGCCATGAGAGGCACATCCACCATCGAGCACTCATCGACCACGACCAGATCGGTCTCCAGCGGACAACCCGTGCCACGCTTGAATCCGCCCGCGGGCAGAAACTCGAGGAGACGGTGAATGGTCACGGCGGGCTGCCCGGTCGACTCGCCCATGCGCTTGGCCGCGCGCCCGGTTGGAGCGCAGAGCTGGCAGCGGACCTTTTTGGCCGCGAGAATTTTTAGAAGGCTGTCGAGCAACGTCGTCTTGCCCACGCCGGGACCGCCGGTGATCACGGTCAAGCGAGAGCCAAGCACCCTCTGCAGCGCATCCTGCTGGCTGGGCGAAAGATTTTTTCCGGTCTTCGCCTGCACCCAAGCCAAGGCCTTTTCGAAATCGACCACGGGGTAAGCCGTCGGCAAGGCGGCCAGACGCAGGATGGTGTCGGCGATGGTCTTTTCCGCCGCGCGCAAGGCGGGCAGAAATACCATCGCCTCGCCGCCGATATCCTCCACGAGCAGTTGGCCATCGGTCATCTCGCGCTCCAGCGCACCGGCTACGATCTCTTCATTCACGCCGAGCAGTTTCGCGGTTTCGTCGAGCAGGGCGGCGCGCGGCAACGCCGTGTGTCCCTCGCCGGTGGCCTCGGAGAGAATGTGCCGCAAGCCTCCGCGCGCGCGCAAGATCGAGTCGTGCCCGAAGCCCAGCTTCTCGCCGACCGCATCGGCCGACTTGAAACCGATGCCGGGAATGTCGCGCGCGAGCAGATACGGGTTGGCCCGCACGCGGGCGATGGCGTCCTCGCCGTAGAGTTTGTAGACCCGCAGCGCGCGGCTCGTGCTGATGCCGTGGCTGTGCAGGAAAACCATGATGTCGCGCACCGTCTTCTGCTCGGCCCACGCCGATTTGATCTGCTGACGGCGCCCCGCGCCAATCCCGTCCACTTCCTGCAGGCGGGCCGAGGTATTCTCGATGACGTCGAAAACTTTCTCGCCGAATTTCTCAACGAGCTTTTTGGCGTAGACCGGACCGATCCCGCGGATGAGTCCGCTGCCCAGATATTTCTCGATGCCCTCGAGTGAGGTGGGAGCCTGGCAGCGGATCGAGGTGGCGCGCAACTGCATCCCGTGGTCGCGGTTGCGCTCCCAGCGACCCTCGGCGGTGATCCATTCGCCCGGCGAAACGGTGGCTACAACACCGACCACAGGCACAAGATCACGGCGTCCCTTCACCTTGACCTTGAGCACGGTGAAGCCGGTATCCTCGCTGCGGAAAGTGATGCGCTCGACCAACCCGGAGAGGCCGTCGGCGGGGGATGGCGGAGGCGGAACCACGCACCATGATGACACAATCGGCAACCCTACGCAGCGGCTTGCTTGCGCCGCGCCGATCGGGCAGTATTGTTTGAAGATGTTCAGGCTGACGCGCCAGGAACGCAGGCTGCTCGCCTTCATCCTCGCGGCATTCCTCGCAGGGCTTGGTATCAAGCACTGGAGGGAGTCGCGCGAGGTGGAAGCAGCGGCTGCGGAGGTGCGGTCTGATTGACAAATGCAAAAACCGGCTTTTCACGAAACACTGGAACAAGTGCTGACGCGCGACACGCGCTACAGCCGCGAGGCGTATGCCTTTCTCCGCGAGGCTCTCGAATTCACGCAGAAGCGCCGCCGAAAAACCCGCGCACCTGCCTCTACCCACGTTTCCGCCAAGGAATTGCTCGACGGGTTCCGCGAATACTCACTGCAACAATTCGGGCCGATGGGCATGACCGTCCTGGAATATTGGGGCGTGCGCGCCACCAGAGACGTAGGCCGCATGGTCTTCAACCTCATCGAGGCTGGCATCTTCGGTCGTGCAGCGGATGACCGCATGGAGGACTTCGAGAATTGCTACAGCTTTGAGGAGGCGTTCGTCGTTCCCTTCCGCCCGGTCGAGAATGCCGCGGATCGCCCCGGCAAGCGCAAACGCAAGCTGGCCGGCCACGCCAGCTGAGCAACGCGGCGCCAGTGCGCCGTCCCGACATGCACAACCTCACGCCCAATTCCAATACAGCCGCCGCACTGGCCCGCGGCAACACGCTGGTCCGGGTTCTCCCGAACGGCTTCACCGTGCTGGTCGAACCCGATCATTCCGCACCGGTGGCCAGCGTGCAGGTGTGGGTCGGCAGCGGCAGCATCCACGAAGGCCGGTGGATGGGCGCAGGGCTTTCCCACCTGCTCGAGCACATGATTTTCAAGGGCACGGAAAAACGCGGCC
>JBAXCT010000261.1:0-3333 GCA_037141375.1 Chthoniobacterales bacterium
TTGCTCAGCGAATAGCCGAGCAAATACCAGAAGGTCATCCTTTGTTGCATGCGATTAGGGCAGCCCGCAGGCCTTGCGCACAAAGTTTCTCCAGCATCGCCTCAACCACACCCGACACATCGAGAGCCGAACTGTCGATCACGGTAGCTCCATCTGCGACGGTAAGAGGAGCCGTGCTGCGCGTGGAATCGAGAGTATCCCGCTGAGCAATCTCATCGTTTTGACCCTGATTGCGTCTTCGCCTCTGGCGGACTTGCGGATCGGCATCGATATAGAACTTGTGGGGTGTCTCGGGAAAAACCGCCGACCCGATGTCCCGACCCTCGATCACGGTCTGTTTTTCTTGCGTGCTGGCCCGGATCGCTGCAGTGACGAGATTGCGGACTGCGGGAACGGCGGAGACGAGGGAAACATTAGCATTCACCTCGGGATCGCGAAGGTGGGCGCGTGGGTCTTCATTATTCATGTGCGGATAGTATTCCTTGCCATCGTGGGCAACATTAATGCTCGCTTGCCCGGCCCCGATTGCGATGGCGTTGCTGTCGCGGCAGTCTATCCCCAAACCCAGACAGGCCCACGTCATGGCTCGATAAATATCACCAGAATTGAGCAAGCCGTAGCCGAGGAGGCGAGCCAGTTCGCTGGCCACGGTGCTTTTTCCCGATGCGGCCGGACCATCGATGGCGATGACGACGGTCGTCTCATTCATTGTCTTGTTGCCTCTATCCATTGGACAATCTCTTCAGTTGCGCGGCGAATCCAGGGTAGGATGTCTCGACGCAGGCCGTGTCGGTGATCACTGTTTTTCCCTCCGCGAAAAGTCCGGCGATAGCAAATGCCATGGCGATTCGGTGGTCTCCGTGGCTCTCCAGCACGGCACCGTGGAGGGGATGACCGCCTTCGATCACCATGCCATCCGGCACTTCTTCCACATGGGCTCCCATGGCCTTAAGGTGGTGACAGACGACAGCCAGACGGTCGGACTCTTTGACCCGCAGTTCGGCGGCATCGCTGATGATGGTTTTTCCCTGAGCCAGCGCCCCAGCGACTGCAAGAACCGGGATTTCATCGATCACGTTAGGAATCTCCGCACCCTCGATGACCGTACCTTGCAGTCTGCAGCCCTCGATTTCAACCAGACCAATGGCCTCGCCGGAGGCGTCGCTTTGCCGACGGGTCTGAATTTTCGCACCCATTCGCCGGAGCACATCGATGATGCCGGTTCGGGTGGGGTTCAAGCCCAGTTCCTCAATGGTCACGCGGTAGTTTTCCCGAGCCGCGGCAGCCACCAGCCAGAAAGCGGCGCTTGAGATGTCGCCCGGGATGGCAAAGTCGCGCGCTTGCGGCAGCGTTCCTCCTGTCACGGAAATCCGGTTGCCTTCGGTGGAAACTGGCACGCCGAAATACTCCAACATCCTCTCGGTGTGGTCCCTGGTGACAGCGGGTTGGATCACGGAAGTCTGTCCGTTGGCGAAGAGCCCCGCCAAAAGGACTGCGCTTTTCACCTGCGCGCTCGGCACGGGCAACTCGTATGCGATCGCTCGTAGGGATGGGTTCCCTTCAATCATTAGCGGCGGCGCGCCGCCCTCCCCCTCCGCCGTGAGGAAGGCGCCCATCTTTTGCAGCGGATCAATGATGCGGCGCATCGGTCGTTTGGAAAGTGAGGCATCACCGGTCAGTCGAACCCGGAAGGGCTGGGCAGCGAGGAGCCCGGACATCAACCTCATCGTGGTGCCAGAGTTTCCGCAATCGAGATCAGCGTCAGGTTTGGAAAATTTTCCACCGCAGCCGTGAACCTCATACTCGGCTTCGCCTTTCTCTTCGATGAGCACTCCCAGCTGGCGCAGTACGCGCAAGGTTCCAAGGCAGTCCTCGCCCTGCAAATAATTACGCAAACGGCAAGGCCCGTTGCTCAGAGCTGCCAGCATGGCGGCGCGATGGGATATGCTTTTGTCCCCCGGAACCCTGATGGTGGCGCGAAGGCCCGAGGCTTTGGTGACCGTGATTTCCATGCTCAGTTCGGGAAAATCTCGGCGCGGTGAGCCTGTGCTGCGGCGAGCAGCGAGGATATTTTCGCCATGTCGCCTCGCTCCAAGGCTTCTCTCGCTTCGTCGAGCAGATGTGTCAACTTGCCCAAGGATCGCGCCACTGCAGCTCTGTTTTGCGAAAGGATACCCGTCCAGAGCTCGGGCGATCCTGCCGCGATGCGGGTGGTGTCCCGCAGGCCGCTCGCACACAGGGCCTGCGCTGCTGCCGAGTCGCCGATCAGTTCCACCAGCGCGGCTGCTGCAACGTGCGGCACATGGCTGGATGCTGCCACAGCCGTGTCATGCTCCTCCGGCGAGAGATTCAGGGTTCGGGCGCCGACGCTTTCCCAGAGTTTTTTGGCCCGATTGGCGAGATCTTGGCGTGTTGCTCCGGTGGGGGTGAGGGCGCACATGGCGCCTTTGTAGAGATCCGGTCGAGCGGCCTCCAGCCCGGCAGCTTCAGATCCGCACATCGGGTGACTTCCAACGAAATTCCGGTGCTTGTGGAAAATTTTTTCCAGAGTAGAGACAACCTGTTCTTTGGTGCTGCCCACGTCGGTGACCAGTGTGTCGGCCGAAACCGTGTCGGCGATTTGTGCAGCGAGGGATGCCATCTGCTCGAGCGGCACGCACAGGATGATCACATCAGCAGACTCGGCAACTTCTCTCGCGTTGGTCGAACCTCTCCCCGCAAGGCCACGGTTGAGTGCTTCCTGCACAGCCTCATCGCGTCGTGCCCATACCGCGGTGTGCGTCGCTGGCAACTTCTCGCGCAACGCGAGAAGCAACGAACCTCCCATCAGACCCGGTCCGAATATGGCAATGTGCGGAGAGTCGCTGTTCATAAACCTCCGACTATCGCAGCCGGTGGCGCGAATCTCACGCCGGAAAAACCGGAGTGCTCAGGGAACCAGAAAAATGCGACCCGTGTAGGGGTCTTTTACTTCGGTGCCCGGTGGGAAGCCGCGCACATCGACAAATCCGGCGTTCGGGGCGTGCGGACTGGTGACAAAGCCCGGTTTGCCCGGAACGGGAATACCATACGAAACGTCGGGAGTGGGCAGGCTGACCGGCGCCGGGGTGGGCGCAGGCGTCGGGGTAGCCGCCGGGCGGTTGACCAAAGCTGAGTCAGTCATGCCGGCTGTCGCATTTGTTCCGGTGAGGAGAGATGTGGTGGCATTTGTCGATGTTTGAGCCGTTTGCGGAGGCACTACTTGGGTTCCGCTGAAACCGTAACGATTGCGTGGCGTGGGCGCCGGTTTTTCGCTTTCGCAACTTGTGACAAACAAAGCGAGTGTCAGAAGGG
>JBAXCT010000262.1:0-3317 GCA_037141375.1 Chthoniobacterales bacterium
CTCTCTGCCGGCCTTTTGGTGGCGGGCTTGGTCGCCGCGCAAATCCTGCTGGGTGGCTGGTGGTATCCGGCCTTGGCGACACCGGCTTTTCTTCTGGTCGGGGCAGCAGCCGTGATGGCCGGTTTGGCTCTCCCGGGGGTCAAGGATGCGCCCGGAGCATGGTGTACAGGCCTCGCGTTGGCCTTTGCAGTCTACCTTTTTTGGCGGCAGTCCAGCTCGCCAGATTCCTATGCGGCGCAGGCAGATACATGGCTGGTGCTCGGCGCGCTTTCGGTCTACCTCACCGTCGCCTGGCAGCTTCGTGCCACAGGATCCCGCTGGCTGGTGCTCGGCGTGCTTTTTGCGCTACTCACCGGGCAGGTCTTTCTGGCCGTGGCCCAATTTGCTGCTGATATTCCGTTTCATCCCTGGGCCAAGCTCGCGCGGCATATGGCCCTCCCGACCGGAGATGTTCCGCTCGCCAATCACGGGTGGATCTCGGGCACGCTGGCCAGTCGCACCGCTTTGGCTGGCACCGTCGAGGTCACGGCTTTCCTTGCCCTCGGCATGCTGGTCTGGGGACGCGGAGGGGCGGCGGTGAAACTCGTTCTGCTCTGGGTGGCGGCAGTCGGTTTCACATCTTTGTCGCTCAGCCTTTCCCGGTCGGCCTATCTCGGCCTGCCGGTCGGCGTGACGGTTTTTGCACTGCTTAGTTTTTTTCTGGTCTATCGTGGTGCTTTGGCTCACCGCGGTCTGCTCGCGGCGGGCGCGCTGACTTTGGTCGTGCTTTCCCTCGGCTTGGCCGTTGCCGCGGGGGCGGGAAGCCTCTCGGTGCAACTGCGGGTGGCTGAGTTGGGTCTGGACGAATACCGGGAGAAACTCTGGTTCATCACGGTTCCGCCCATGCTGTCCCTGGATCCTTGGTTGGGTGCCGGGGCCAACATGTTCGACCAGCTGTCGCTCCGCTATCGCGGCACGGGATTCACCGCCAAGCCGGTGCACGCCCACAACGACTGGCTGCAGCTGCTGGTCGAATACGGTCGCGTCGGTTTTCTCCTCGGCGCCGCATTCTTTTGCGTGCACCTCTGCGCCGGCTGGCGCAACGCCATGCGTTTGGTGCGCGAGACAGCGCCTGATGGAATCCTCCCGCAGAGCTTCGAACTCGGGCTGTGCACCGGCTCGGTTGCCGCGCTGGCAGCGGTCGGTGCTCATGCGGTTTTCGACTACAGTCTGCACATTCCTGCTGTCGCATTGCTCGTTGCCTTGGCGGCCGGTTTTCTGTCCGCCGCGCGGATCGACACCACGGCCTATCCCGGCGTCGCTCTCCCTCAGTGGTTGCGCTCGCTGGCTCTCCTGCCCCTAATCCCCGGCACCATGCTCTTGTGGTCGGTCGCGCAGGACGGCCCCGCGGAGTATCGTGCGCTGCAAGCGGAAAACGCGCTGATGGCAGGCGAACCGGCGCGGGCTTGGGATTTGGCCATCGAGGGGCTCGCCTTGCGTCCCACCAACGCGAGGCTGCTGGTCCTCGCGGGCGAATCGGCGGGGCAGTTGGGGGACACCATGTCGGGTCGGCGCGAGAGGCGCGAGTGGTATTGGCGCGCCGCCCAATATTTTTCCGAGGCCGTGCGTGAGCGACCGCTCTTTGCCTACGCTTGGCGGGAGAGGGGGCTGGCCTTGGATGCCGCCGGAAAATATGACCAAGCCCTCCCCTCGCACCTACGGGCCATCGCGCGCGACCCCGACCATGCGCGGGGGTATGAATATCTCGCGCTGCACTATTACCGGCAGGGGAGGGTCGAGGAAGCCGGCCGGCTTTTTCGCCTAGCCCAACAGTTGCCTGGCTCCCGGCTGGCGGCATCTTACTTGCGGCAGATGGAAGCCGGACAGAATTCATTTTGACTAAAACAGCGGGCGGCGTTCCACTGGGCGTGTGAAACTTACCCTATCCGGCTTGTCTGCCGTCCGCTTTCTTTTCCCGGCGGCGCTTTGCCTGATGCTTGCAGCTTGCGATTACGAGATTGGCAAAGACGAATCTCTGCTCCCGATACCAACGCCCACGCCCACGCCGATTATCCTCTCGACTAATTCCTCCGCGGCGGACTCATCGTTCAGCCCTGCGAACGCAAGAGCGGCCAATGCCGTCCAATCTCTTAGCACCCAAGTTGTCGCGCGGAATGCTGAACTTATCAGCAAGGCGACCGCCACCAGTGTCAAAGAGATAGCCGGCGTACTAGACGCTCTTGCACGCATCCAAAAAGCACCGCTCACTGCAACCGCCGAACTCAAGACCGCCGAGGAATCCTTCACCGCCGCCAAAGTGGCCTACCAGCAAGCCGAGGCGGCGGTCTTTTACGTTGATCCCGATTCCGCCGAGGAATTGATCGCCCAACCGGATCCCTTGGGTGTTGCCACGGCCGGCAGCGAGGATCTTTTTGCGCGCTGGGAGAGCTTGGTTGCATCGCTGGGTATCCGGGAAGGCGAACCTATCACAGCTGACAAACTCAGTTCACTTGTGGTGCCTTTCGATGAGTTGAAAAAGACCTCGGAGGAACTCGCCGCAGCTTTGGAAAGTTTTGCCGCCGCATGGCGCGCCGGGGAAAGCAAAAATTTTCGCTCCGCATTCTTCGCTTCATCTCCCGAACTGGCGGTGGCCCGCATTTTCCAAGGCCTGCTCGCCTTGACCGGCGACGTGATGCCTGCCCGTTTGGCCGCGGCTGATTTTGGGCCCGAGGATTTCCAGCAGCGCATCGCTGCGGCGGCCAATATTTACTTCGGGATTTCCTCCGGAGTGGACGGCGCAGCCGACGGTTCGGTCGGCGTCCACGATCTCGTCTACCGTGACGCGCCCGCCCAAGCGCTGGTCACCGCCGCCGTGCTGCAGCGGGCCAAGGTTTTGGCCGCATCGCTACGACTCAACCCTGCCGATACCGAGTTAACGCGTCAGGCTGGCCTCACTCTCGCCGATCTCACGACCCAACTCATCACCTCGGCCCGCTCTCTTGGCATCGTCGTCATTGACCATGCCAGTGACGTTGAGAATCGCTGAGCTGGCCGCGCCTCAGACGGCTTCCCCCGCGGCCCGTGCACTGGCCCAGGCCCACTGGAAATTGTAACCGCCCAGCCAACCGGTCACGTCGACGACCTCGCCGATGAAATAGAGTCCGGCCACTTGGCGCGACTCCATGGTCTTGGATGACAAATCACGAGTGTCGACGCCGCCCAGCGTGACTTCGGCCTTGGGGTAACCCTCCGTGCTGCCAAGACGCACCGGCCACGCATGCAGCGCGTGCCGTGCCCGCTCGCGCTCGCTGTTTGTCCACTGCGCCACCGTCTTGAGC
>JBAXCT010000263.1:0-3307 GCA_037141375.1 Chthoniobacterales bacterium
AACCAGGTCGGCGTGGGGAGGCAGTCGTCATCGGTGAAGGCAAGAAATTCCCCGAGCGCCTCGGCGACGCCGCGATTACGCGCTCCGGCCGGGCCAGTGTTTTCTTGATGGATCAACTTCAGTGCAAATTTCGACGACCATCGCGTGGGATCGAGCGCCAAGGCAGGTTCGCTACCGTCATCCACCACGATCACCTCGAAACTCCCGGGCGGCAGCGTTTGCCCGGCCAAGGCATCGAGGCAGGCTTCCAAAGCCTTCTCGCGGTTGCGGGTCGGGATGACGACGCTGGCTGTTTGTGTGCCTGGTGACGGCATGTCAATGGCCTCTCCGTGATGCAAACTGATCCATTGTTACACCACCGTGGAGGAACGCACTTTTCGCCGGGTGCCACCACTGGTCTTGCCGATCATTCTCCGCAAAAACGAATGCATTATCTGAGCATAGCCGCGTGGTGCATCTTTCAGCTGAAGCATCCTCTCGGATAAGCTCCAAGGGCGATCATCAATAAGCCAAGTGTTTCCAAAGTGCTTGAGAAAACGCTTTCTCTTAAAGGCGGACTTCCTTGCCGGATTCCTTATGGCAAAGTCATAGCCGTCACTCCAATTCCAATCATCGCCGCCAATCAGTGCGTCTGGAAAAAGTTCATCGCAAATGGCTATTTCGTCACCCTTCTTGTCGGCATCGATATAGATCAGATCTGGCCTAAGACCGAGTTGATGAAGACCCGACAATAGGTCTGCAGCCTTTCCACGCACGGGTGTGACGCTCGCTTTCAATTCCCACATCGAAGACAAAAAAGAATCGTATAAGCCTCCCGGGCATCTCAGTTGCTGACCAAACAATCGGCCCACGGGGTGTGCATCCATAAGTGGCCTTGGGCCGGAGATGTCCAACCACGGGTCGATGCAAATGACCGCGACATTGGGCGACGCTTCAATCCATTGCCGTGCGGACCCCCCAAGAAAGGAGCCGATCTCAAGAAGCAATCGGATATCGCGGGAAGCGATCAAACTGGTGATTAAGCGCCTTCCACCATAATCCATGCTCCATGGCACGGGATCCACTTGAGGTCGGCTTTCAGGCCACGGGTGCTGTTCGCCCAGTCGTCTGAGTGCTGTCTGTACGGACATAGTCTTCAACTCATCTTATATGAACTCAACCTGCAAGAGCCAGAGCGACGGCCCGGGTTTTCCCTTAACATAGCATCATGAATGAGTTCGAAGGAACCGGGCGGCAGGGCTTGCTTCGCGAGCGCGTCGAGGCATCGCTCGACCGCTTGCGGTCGGTTGCGCGGGGGAATGACGAGGCTGGCTAGCACTTGGTCCATCAGCCTCGTTCACTGCCTGCCAAACCCCGTAAAAACAAGGTTTGCCATGTGGGACCGATACTTCGTCCGATCGATTGGAGAGTCTGGCGCATTCGATGAATGGAATGTGTGTTTTTCTACCGTGGAGCGATGCGCCCCGAGAGAAGATGCTGCTCGGCAGGGCGGACAAAACGTCTGCGATCACATTCGGTATCGGTATATGCGTCTGCCGCTCGCCCCAAGCCGAAGCAGGTGCCGATGGATTCGCCAAAGGCGTGGATAAGTTTCAGGGTCCAAGCGGTACTGAAGTTTGAAACAGTTTTCGCCGGGGAAGCCTTGTCGCGGAGGAGCGGAGCGGATCGCCGGATCACGATGAGGGGAACGAGCGGGAACACCACGAAACGCAACACCCTCGTCGCCAGTCCCCATCCCATATGCTTGGCCCTCTCGCTTCCGAAAATCCTTCCCCCCAAAAATGCGTGCTTCATGGCGGGGCAAAGCCTGCTCATGTTGACGTGTCTGAGGGAGGTGTGTGTGCAGCGCACGAGGCGGGCTTGAGGACGGTTGGTGCAAATTTTTTCCTGCACGTATCCTTCGGCGAGAAAGGAGTCCTCGCGTAGCGCTGCGGCGAGCGCGTCGCGTCGATAGGCGGTGTTGTGCGCGGGCAGGCTGCGTGCATTTTCGAAGCGGGGGCGAGCCGACGAATCTTTCCTGTGGTGGCCAAAGAACAATAGGAATTGCACGCGGCTTACGGCGGTCTCCGGATTGGGATTGAGCATGGCCGGCGCGGCGGCTTGGATGTTTCCCGAGGATTCAAAGGCGGCGAGGAGTTCCTCTGCCCAGTTCGGCTCCGGGAAGCAATGGTCCTCATTGAAAGCCACGACATCTCCGGTGGCCTCCGCGACTGACAGAGCGCGGGCCCTCTCCAAGTCTTGAGTTTGATGGAGCAGGAAGCGGGATTGTGCAAAGCGGGCGCGAGGCACGAGAAAGTCTTCGACCTCCCGCAAAAGTTCCGGCGAGTCGGCGGACAAGATGAACTCGATGCGCGGAGCAGCGGTTTGGGAGAGCAGGGACTCGAGGGTTCTTTGGATGTTGGAGAGGCTTCGCCGGGCAGCGAACACGACCGAGAGACTCAATGGAGGTGTCAGCGCGCTCATGCCATGCGGGCGGTGTTCAATTCCCGCTTCACGAATTTTTCCTCGGCGTCTTCGAGACCGAACAAATATCCGGCCGCCTCGATCGGGGCTTCGCGCCAAGCAGACCCTATGGCTTGCCTCCAGAAGCGGCAATCAATCACGAAGTAATACAATGCAAACAGTCGACTATTTGCAATTCACAAAGTCTCCTCTGGGGCCGGAAATCTAGACGCTCTCGTGCGGAGGGGCTTTGTCCGCAATGAGGATGTCGGTGCCTTCGTGTTTGCTGTCGGGCGTGAGGACCTGTTCTTCGTAGTAGGAGCGCTCGGTGTTGACTTCCCACGGGTCGAGATCCTTGCGGCCGAGCAAAGTCAGGGCGGCGTGGTGGCCGGCCAGCATGGAGTGGTCTTGGTTGTTGTAGCGGTGCAAGCCGTTGCGCCCGGCGGTCTGGAGGTTGGTGAAGGTCTTGGTAAAGTATTCGCGCAGGGTGTCGACGTGTTCGCGGTAGGCGGCGTCGTAGACGGGATAGGCATTGAGTTCGCGGACGACATGGCCTTCGGTCAGGTCACTCTCTTCGACGAGGCCGAGCGTGGCGATTTCGCTTTTGGCCAGAGCGATGAGGTCCTTGTCATCCATATTCCACAGGTCGTCGCGGCGGGAGCAGAAGTATTCCATGCCCAGCACGGTACCGTTGCCCGGAGCGACGAGGTCCGGGGACCAGTTGCGGAAATTTTGGATGCGGCCGACGCGGACACCTGGGTCGTGGATGTAAATCCAGTTGTCGGGAAAGACGTCGGATTTCCGGCAGGCAAGGGCGACGATGAGGAAGTCGCGGTATTGGAGACCGTCGGCAGCCTCGAGGACT
>JBAXCT010000264.1:0-3293 GCA_037141375.1 Chthoniobacterales bacterium
CGGGTCATAATCCCGCGGCCGCGGGATCGCGGGTTCAAATCCCGCCCCCGCAACCAACTCTCCACCAATAGTGTAAGAGCATTTCGCGGCCCAGATCTTCTGGGCCTTTTTCATGGCGGTGACAAAATGGTGACAACGGCAGCGGTTGTTTGGTGATCTGCTACCGCTGTGGCCTTATCCCCCGCGTCTGAGAGGGCGATTGTTATGATCGCCTACGAAAGCGACGGCCCCGTCGACATCTTTGTCGATCCTTGAAAAGCGCCGTTGGTTTTCTTTGCCGGGGGAAGGATTGTGTATTACGGTAAGACCATGGTGACGATCTCATTCAAGGTCGGTCCGGAAGAAGCGCAGGCTATCCGGGCCCGGGCACGCCAGGAACGAGTGACAGTTTCGGAGTTTCTCCGGCGTCGGGCGTTTGCGCCCGTGCGGCCGGCGGCAAGGATTAAGCTGCGGCGATGCCCGCAGACCGGAGCAATGATTTTTGATGGTCTCGGGGATTCCATGCCGCCGCTCACCGTGGGTGCCACCCGTGAGATGCTGGTCGATTTCCCGTGAGCCACTTGTTGGATGTCAATGTGCTGGTCGCATGGGGATGGTCGGACCATGTGGACCACCAACGCACCGTGCGTTGGATCGCCAAGCAAAGGAAAACCCGTGGAGTGAAGCTCTGCACTTCTTCGATCCCCGAAATCGGCTTCGTGCGTGTGTCGGTGCACCGAGCCTCGGGGCGAATCAACGTCCGGGAGGCGGCGGAGGTGTTGCGTGGGATGCTCAATTGCCTTGGTTCCGTTCATCGCTTTGTTCCCGACGATATGAACGGCCTGGAGTGGCCCGGATGGTGTGCCTCTGCCGGTCGCACAACAGATGCCCACCTGCTCACCTTGGCCCAGCGACACGCCTTGCTCTTGGCTACTCTGGACGAAGGTGTTCCGGGGGCTTTTTTACTGCCCGATTGAAGGAGTTCAAGGCTGATTTCTTGCGGTGCTGTTCCTGCGTGAGCAGGGGATTGTCGATAATAGAGGCGAAGGTTCGGATGGTTTGGAGTATATGGGTTCGGCTCCAGCATGACGCTGGGTATCAACTCGGATCAGCGGCCGATCCAATCCCATACCATCCGCTTCCGATGGCTCTTATGGCGGCCGGACCGGTTGGCACAAAATGGGGGTGAAGGCGGAAAGCATCACTCCAACAGCCAAGTCCGTTGAGTCCGGATGGCGCGCGGCAAGATCACCGGAGAAACGAATGGATGAGTTGGCGTCGATCTTGGCGCAGCAGGATTCCTCCGATTGAAGGGTGGCACGACTTTGCCTTCGGACGGCGCCTTCTTCTCAAAACTCCGAATCGGCGTTGAGCGTGTCCAAGTAGGCCCCGTAAGCATAGAGATGTGTCGTTCCCTTCGTGGGCAACTCCCGGAGGATGCCCAAGCGGACCAGATGCTTGGCTGCCGAGTGCAGGGTCGGGATCGAGAGATTCAGAGATGTCCTAGCTTCCCGGACGGAACCCACCGGATGAGCTTGGAAATGCCGGTGAAGTTCCAGCGCAGAATGGGCAGCTCGACCGATTCGGGCGATGCGCTCCCGATCTGTCTGGAAGAGTTCGGTGAGCTGGGAGGCGGTTTGGAAGGCCTGCCCTCCCGTCACGGCAACTCCTTCGAAAAAGAATAGGAGCCAAGCCTCCCAGTCACCATCCTCCCGGATTTGGTTGAGGAGGTCGTAGTAGAGGTTTCGGTGCGTTTTGAAGAATAGACTCAGATAGAGCAGCGGCTGCCGAAGCGTCCCTTCCGCACAGAGCAGGAGCGTAATCAAGAGGCGTCCAACGCGCCCGTTGCCGTCGAGGAACGGATGAATCGTCTCAAACTGGACGTGCGCCAAGGCCGCTTTCAGCAAAGGATTGTTCTTCTCCGGTTCGTCGTTAAGGAACTTCTCCAAACGATCCAGGCAGGGCGTGACTTCCTGCGGTGGCGGCGGCACAAACCGGGCGTTTCCCACGCGGGTTCCGCCGATCCAGTTCTGGCTGGAGCGGAATTCTCCGGGGCTCTTCCGGCTGCCCCTGCCTTTGGAGAGGAGGATCTCGTGCAGTTCACAGATCAGCCGCAGGGAAAGCGGAAATCCCTCCCGCAACCGCTTCATGCCATGTTCGAGGGCGGAGACGTAATTGGAAACCTCCTGGACGTCGTCGAGCGGAACGCCGGGAGCCTCCTGGCTCTCGAACAACAGCAGATCGGACAAAGAGGACTGGGTTCCCTCGATCTGGGAGGAAAGCACAGCTTCCTTCCTCACGTAGCTATAAAGGAATACGGACGTTTCCGGCAGGATGGTGGAGATTCCGTCCAGACGTCCGAGCGCCGCATGGGCAGCCGCAAATCGGGACTGAAGCTCAGGGGACCATTCAACCGGCGGGGCGGGAGGAAGTGGCGTTGGCACAAATGCCCTTGCACTCTCCCCGACCGTGGAGATGGTGACGTATTGGCCTTGGAGACCACGCTTCATGCCGAAAGCAATGACGCAGGAAACTTAACGATGCAAGCCCAAACGTTAAGGATGTTACGCCATCCTTAACGGCGTGAGGTTTTCTGGTAACTTTCCGACCTAACTCAAACCCGCCCCAACTTCATCACCGCGATCACGGCAACGACGGCACCCGGCAGCGACGTCCCGATGGCGATCCATCGGAGGGCCTTTTTCTCAAAGGCGTCGAACTGTGGGCAGAGGTGGCTGAGTTTGGCCTTCATGCCGTTGCGGTCCGGCAATCATGTGAGACAAAATATCGTATCAAATGAAACCATATCAAGCTCGGCTGGTTTGTGCACGAGACTGTGGTGTGTCCATGCCTGCCGTTGGATGTCAAATCACGACACTACAACCTTGATGCGAGCCGGTAGTTCGTGCTCCGACCACCGGCGCTTTCGCGCACAAGAATCTTGCGATCGAGTAAATCGTTGATGTCTCGCAGAGCGGTATCGGCGGAGCACTTGGCCGGTTCCGCATACTTGGAAGAGGACAGTCTTCCCTCGAAGTCGTCCAACAAGCGATTGATGACGGAGCGCTGCCGATCATTGACCGGCGTTTCGTTGATCAACTTCCAAACTCGGGCTTTTCGCAGAACTTGAACGATCGTGGATTCCGCACCCTCCAGCGCACGGCGAAGACATTCCAAGAACCACTCGATCCAGTTGGTGATGTCCGTGTCGCCGCGCTGATTGCGCTCAAGGTTCAGATAGTAGTCCTTCCGCTCTGCATCGATTTGAGCGGACATGCTGTAGAAGCGCTCTTTTGTGCCCTCGGCACGTGCGA
>JBAXCT010000265.1:0-3270 GCA_037141375.1 Chthoniobacterales bacterium
GGGGAGCCGGCTGAAATTGCCGCGCGCCTGGGCCAACCAACGCGCAGCGCGCTCGGGATCGTGCGCCTTGAGGCAGAGGTCGGCGAGTTCGAGATACAATCGCGGGTCGTCCTCGTGCAGGGCCAGGGCCTTCTCGAACTTGGATACGGCGCCCGCGTAGTCCCCGCGCTTGAGCAGGATCTCGCCGTGGACGCGGTAGGCAAAAACACTTTCCGGATCTTCGGCGACCACTTTGTCCAGCTCCACCACGGCCTCATCGTCCCGGCCGAGCGCGTCAAGTATCAGCGCCAGCTTCTCGCGGATCGGCGTGTCGGAAGGATCGAGCAGCAACAATCTCCGGGCTGCGGCCAGCGCGTCCTCGTGGAGTCTGCTGTCGAAAAAGAAATCCATCGCTCGCTCGAGCACGGGCGCATCCTGTTGCGCGAGCGCTGCGGCGCGGCGGTATTGCTGCACAGCTGCGGGAACATCCTCCGCACTTCGGCCAGAGGAATCCTCTTTCTGGTGTTGGTGATCGCGCAGATCGTGCAGGTCGGCCAACCCTGCCCAAAAGGCAGGATCCTCATTCTGCCGGGCGCGGGCCTGGCGCAGCAGGCCGTCGGCTGCAGTCGACCTGCCAGTGGCACGGTAGATACTGTAAAGCATCTGGTAGGGTTCGATGTCGTCCGGCGCCGCGCGCAAAGCCTGCTGCGTATAAAATTCGGCGGTCTCAAACTTTCTGAGCTTTATGACATAGATACCGGCGATGCGCAGGGCCAACGAGACCGACTGCGGATTGCGCTTGTGACTGTCCTTGAGCACGGCCAGGGCCTCCGGAATTTCCTCGCGCGACAAGTACACGGTGGCCAACTCCTGCGCCGCCGCCGCGTTGGCCGGGTCGAGATCCAGGGCCCGGAGGTAGTACTGGTGGGAAAGTTCGGGGTCGGTGTCGGCCGAGAGTTCGGCCGCGGCCACGGACGCCATAGCGTCGGCCCGGCGCAGGACGCTATCCGGCAGGGAGATCTGGGCGGAAGGGTCGGCATCGACGGCCAGACCGCAATCGGCCACCAAGGCGACCGCCCCATCGCCGGTACCCAGACCGACCACAACGGTCAGTAGCCGGGCAGCGGCAAGGCGCAACCGGAAACCCGAGAACATGGGGCCAAAGATAGCCTTTAGCTCTTGTAGCGCAAACGCTTCTTGTGGCGGTTAAGCTTCATGCGCTTGCGGCGCTTGTGCTTAGCAATTTTTGCTTTCCGCCTCTTTTTAATCGAACCCATGTGTTGCCTTAGTAAACCAATTTATTCAAAGGATATTCTATGATGCCCTCGGCGCCGAGTGCTTTGAGTTGCGGGACAATCTCACGAACAACCTTCTCGTCGATGACTGTCTCGACCGCGACCCAGCCATCATTCGCCAGAGGAGAAACTGTAGGATTCCGGAGAGCGGGCAACTGCTCAAGCAAATTCTCCAAGCTGGCTTGCGGAAGGTTCATTTTGAGGCCGACCTTGTCACGAGCGGCCAGCGCGCCCTGCAGGAGAAGGAGCACGCGGTCCATCTTCCCGCGCTTCCACTCGTCGGAGTAGGCGTCGCGGTTGGCCACAAAGACCGGGTAGGACTCCATGATGGTCTCGACGATACGCAGGTTGTTGGCCCGCAGGGAGGAACCGGTCTCGGTGATGTCGACGATGGCGTCGACCAAATCGGGCACCTTGACCTCGGTCGCACCCCAGCTGAACTCCACCTCGACGGAGACACCGCGGCGGCGGAAAAATTCCCGAGTCAGACCGACCGCCTCGGTGGCGATGCGCTTCCCGGACAGATCTTCGACCGTGCGCACGGGTGAATCCTCGGGCACGACCACGACCCAGCGGGTCGGCGCGGCGCTCGATTTGCTGTAAGGAAGGTCGCAGAGCGACGCAACATCCGATTTGTTCTCGGCCACCCAATCGCGCCCCGTGATGCCGCAATCGAGAAAACCCTGCTCCACGTAGCGGCTGATTTCCTGGGCACGGAGAAGACGCACAACGAGCTCGGGGTCGTCGACCTCCGGGCGATAGGACCGCCCTGCGCCGGAAATAGCAAAGCCGGCCTTGCCGAAAAGGGCTAAGGTCTGCTCCATGAGGCTGCCCGAGGGCAGGCCGATTCTGAGGCTTTTATCCGACATAAAAGGGAGGTCGAACGTAGAAGACAGCCACCGTGGGTCAAGCCCGAAGCCTTGCCTGCAGGTTTGCATCAGGGACGGACCGCCGTAAACTTCGAGAGAATGAGCAGGCCTTCACTGATGGAATCTTTGGAGGAGGGACCCCCGAAATCCGACTCCTGGACGGCATGGGTTCTTCTGGCCTTGGTGCTTTCGCTCGGCCTCCACGCGGGCTTCATCTGGTGGGCACGCGAATATCCCATCAAGACTTTCAGCGAATCCTATTACGAAAAAATCGTCCCGCGCGCCTTCAAGGTCGACCGTGTCGACATCGATTCACACCTGCTTGAGGAAGACGCTGTCCCGACCGCGCTACCGGCCAAGCAGACCCGGCCGGCGCCGGTGGATCTTCCGGACGAAAGCATGGCGGAAGAAAAAGCAGAAGTTCGATCCGCACCGGCCAAACCGGGACAATTGAGCTTCGAAAAAGAACCCGCACCGGAAGTCGGAATCGCCGCCGCTGAATCGGCGAAAACACTCGAGGCCGCCACCACCGCCGCACTCGACGAGGATCTCGCCTCGATGCGCGAAGCACTGCTGGCGGACGAACCTTCATCCGCCGCGCGCCCCGCCCTTGAGCTGGCGGCGGCCGCCGGGCGTCCCGGTTCCGCCGGCGACAATGCCGTGCCGGCGGGCTACAGCGACCTCGATGATCTGCTTGCCCAGACCGGCGGACTGAGCGCTTCGCAGGCACCGATCTTCATGCCGTCCGACGTCCTCTTCGGTTACGACGAGTCTTTCCTCGGACCGGGAGCCATCAGCAGTCTGGAAAAGCTCGGTGAACTCATCCGCCGCAACCCGCAGGCGCGCTTCCGCATCGAGGGCCACACCGATTCGTTCGGCGGCGATGACTACAATGCGCGGCTCAGCCTCGCCCGGGCCGACTCGGTCAAGCAATGGCTGGGCGCACAAATGTCGATCGACCCGGCCCGTATCGAGACGCGCGGCCTGGGCAGCAAGCGACCGCTCGTGCCCGTGACCGGCACCATCGAGGAGCAAAAACTCAACCGCAGGGTCGAGATTGTTATTCTCCAGACGGGCGGCGAACGCTAAAAGCACCGCCTTCCGCGGACCATGAGCTACCACCTCGA
>JBAXCT010000266.1:0-3267 GCA_037141375.1 Chthoniobacterales bacterium
CGAAACCGCGGCGGTCACCGTGGCGCGTCCTCTCGTCACCGCCGGTGCCACCAAGCTGCGCAACATCGGTTCCAATGAGGCAAGTTCCCGCGGCAGGTTGAAGATGAGTTCGGCGTGGCGGCGGTTCACCGTCGACACCTCCACCGTATAGTTAGTGCCACCGCTCACGCATTTGCCGCGTCCGAATCCTGTCATGCTTCTCATCAGCCCAGATCACATCTTGCGGCAGGTTGGCTGTCGAGCCTGCGGCGATTTGCGCGTTGCCCGTGCCGCGGGCCCGACCTAGCCTTGATCTCCATGACACCCAAAGATCCCTTCATGGAGGCGGCGATTGAGGAGGCGCGCTTGGGGCGAGCCGAGGGAGGCATTCCGATCGGATCCATTCTCGTGCTCGACGGCCAGATCATTGGTCGCGGGCACAACCAGCGCGTGCAACAGGGAAGTGTCATCCACCACGCGGAGATGAACTGTTTGGAAAATGCCGGCCGCCTACCAGCCTCGATCTATCGCCGCTGCACGATCTACTCCACCCTTTCCCCCTGCTCGATGTGCAGCGGCGCAACCCTTCTCTACCGCATCGGCAAGGTTGTCATAGGGGAAAATAAGACCTTCCAAGGTCCGGAGGAATATATGCGCTCTCACGGTGTCGAGGTGGAGATCCTTCAAAACCAGGACTGCATCCAACTGATGCAAGATTTCATCGCGGCGGAACCCGTCCTGTGGAACGAGGACATCGGGTTGTAGTGGTCGGCTCAAGCGTCCGTTTGCCGCCCAGGACAAAATCAGGTGAGGTTTTTCCAGACGAAGAGGACGAAAGCGGCGAATAGCAGGCACAGAACGAGAAACTTGATTTGCTCCAGTCGGGCCTCCGTCTTGCGGCGGCGTTTATGGCTAAGGGGGACGCGGCCGCCGGGGAAAGTGTGCGCCTTTGGTTGCGGCGGCAATTCGTATGCAGTGAAGCTGTTGATGCGCAGTTTTCGCTCTGGCTCCAGCTTCGGGCGCGCCGGCCGTGATTTTATACGAAGCGTCTTTTCGGCGTCCGCCATTTCGCGAGCAAGTTGCTCCTGAGCTTCCTGCAGGCGATGCTTGTGCTCCGATAGCGGGCTCGAGGAACGGCGCGGCATACTGAAACGCAGGCTGATCTTAATGCGAAGCGGTCAGCGTGAGGAACCAGAGGATCAGCCCGAGAAGCCCGAGCACGCAGAGCGGCAGGGTGAAAGCCACGCCGGCCATGAGCCAGTAGCTGAAGCTCTGGGATCCCTCCGCACCCTCCGCCTCGTAGGGACTTGGTCCACCCCGCCGGTCATCCGCCGCGACCTGCGCTTGCGACTTCGTGTAGACTGAGCGTGCATCCTCGATGGCGCCGATGGCGCGCGAGAGTTCCTTGGGCAGTTCCGCTTGGCTCCATTCCTGCGGATTGATTGCTTCGATTTCCTGCAGGTAGTTGGTGAAACTAGCTTGGACGTTTTTCAGGATTTCCAGACGCTTGAGCGTCTCGTCTGTCTCGCGTTGGATCTGCACGAGTGATCCGGTGAACTTGTCCACCATCTCGGCGCGGCCGGCATCGAATTGCTCCTGCCGCCGGCTGAGTTCTTCGAGCTTCTGCTTCTCGCGCTCTAGCTGTTCCGCCTGGCGCTTGAGGGCACTCAGTCGTTCCTGCGCTTGGGCGACTTGGCTGTCGAGTTGTTCGGCTACCGGTGCGGATAAATCTTCCTCGAGGTCGAGGAGATCGTCTTGGGGTGAGTGGCGTTCAGGCATGGTCAGTCTCCGACCGGAATTTACGCGTGGAAATGCCGGGCAGGCGAGAAAAAATATTCAGCGTCCCGTCGCCCGAATTGACTCAAATGAAAAGACATCGGGCGGGTGCCTGGGATGCGAGGTAAAAGGATAAGTTGCCTCAATAAAAAAGACACCATGGCCGGATGTCTTTAAAAATGAACCAAAAGAGTCGCCAAGAGGTGTTGGAGCAGGCCCCGGGAACGCTATGCGCCAGTTGGCCGACTACGGACGGCAGGAAGGCGAGCGGACGGCGTCCTTGCTCGACGACCTTTACCGCCCCCAGTGGGGGCAGTTCCGCAACTTTTTCTGCCCGGTGATGAAGCAGCTGCGCGCCGAAGTCATCGGCAGCCGCAAACGGCGCATCTACGATGAGTCGGCGGCGCCTTTTCAACGCCTCAAGGCTTGCCGGAAAGTCAGCCGCAACAAGACCGCCACACAGCAAAAAATCTTCGATAGTCTGGATCCTTTCGAACTCAAGCACCCCGCCGAAACCAATGGAAATTTCCGGCCTTTTAATGGACGTAGAGGCACGTTCTGGTGCGAATTGGGTAGTGACAGGGTGCGGTCATTTGCAGCCTTCCATCGTGGCTTGCGTGGCCTTGGCTTGGGTTGCGCGGATGCTCACGGTAGGCGGCATGGGCGACATCTCTGGCTGTTCTTCGGCTGTAGCCGATCTAGGTATTGGCATCAGCCACGGATCCACCATTGGGCATCACCATCGTGTTGCCACTGCCTTGGTAGCTGACATTGAGATCACTGCTTTCCTTATTGATGTGCCATGTCCCAGTTCGTAAAATAAGAAGTAGCTGCCATCGTTCGCATTTACCCCCAAAACCACCAGTGACTCATTCCCTCTTCCGCCCGGTGCTATTTTTTATCGCCCTTGCCGCGTTGCTGGCCTTGGCATCTCCCCAAAACGCCGCGGCTGCGGATCTGACCAACGGGGGATTCGAGACCGGCAGCTTTTCGCCTTGGGAGGTGAGTGAGATTTCTTATACGACCATTCCCGCGCCCGCTTTCGTGAGCGGGGCGAGTTTCAACAACGCGATGGGAGTTGCCACCAACGTCACGCCCGCGGAAGGCAGCTTCCAAGCGGTGCTCAACGCACCGACCTCTGGAACAACCTTCGCTCCCGATCTGGAAACATTTCTCGGGCTGGCAGGTGGGACTCTGGATCCGCTGTTTAATTATGGGAATGGCTATTTCAACGGTGGCAGCGCCATCAAGCAGACCTTCGACGTCCGCGAAGGCTCGGTGATCTCCTTCCAATGGAATTTTTTGCCGAACGGAAATAACTCCAGTGCTGACCAGAACGATTCCGGATTTTTCACTTTGCACGCGGCGGCTGACAACAACAGCACCAATTACACGGTTCTCAGCACCACGGCGCTTTCGGGTGGAATTCCGACCGGATACCAGCCCTACACAACCGGCCCGTTGACCGCCGGTTCCTACCTGCTGGGCTTCTCGGCGTTTGACCAGCAGCAG
>JBAXCT010000267.1:0-3259 GCA_037141375.1 Chthoniobacterales bacterium
GACTGGGCGCAAGCCATCGACGTGGCCCTGGGGGATTGGATTACGCGCCCATGGATCCTGCAGAAGTTTCACCATGCCCGCGTGGTGGAGATGGATTACGCTGAAGGAGACCGCATGGTCCCCATGAAGGGCCGCGTACGGCTGTGTCCGTACTACTTCTGCGGCGAGCGCGAGACGAAGCTCGGTGGCGTCCTCGCGACCATCTGTCCGGCGGACAAAAAACTACTGCATGGGATGCGCGATGCGATTTTGGCGCCTGCCATGGTGGCTGGCGGTTGATGATCGTCAGCACGCGATGGCAGGGGATACGCTAAACTTCCACTGACTGTAAATTGGGACTTGATTCAGTCGGGGGGGGGGTAAGTTAGCTTTTTCTCCATGAAGTTATCCCAATTCCTTCCTCTAGTTGCTGTCTTTTGTGTCGCACTTACCATGGTTCCCGCTCTTCACGCCGAGCCGCTGGTGATCATTGATGTTGTCGGGGTAGGCGACCCTGGCAATGCGCCCGATACGGCTGTAATGCTGAACGACTATACAAGCGGCTATGGCGCGGTAGCCGATCCCTTCAACATCGGCAGATACGAGGTGACAATCAGCCAATACAACACTTTTCTGAACGCAGTGGCCTCGGTTACCTCCGACAGCTATGTCGTCGACCTTTGGAACTCCAGCATGCAAACCGATGCCAACATCGCCGGAATCAGCCGCGCTGGTTCGGGAACATTAGCCGATCCCTACAGTTACTTGGTGATGGGCAGCGAGAACCACCCGATCAGCTACGTGAGTTGGCATGATGCCGCGCGCTTTGCGAACTGGATGCACAACGGGGCGACGGCTGGAGCGAGCACGGAAACTGGAGCTTATACGCTGAACGGTGCCACTACCGGAATCATTTTGAAGAATTCCGAAGCGACGTGGTTTTTGCCCAGCGAGGATCAGTGGTATAAGGCGGCATATTATAAGGGTGGCGGCGTCAGCGCAGGTTATTGGGCTTATGCCACCCAGAGTGACACGGTGCCGGATAATACTATCGGATCACCCAATACAAATCAGGCTAACTACCTCAAACGGTCTGGTAACTACACGGTCACTCAGTCTCCGGTTGAGGATCCTAACCAGAACTACCTGACCGATGTCGGAGCCTTCACCGGCAGTCCCGCTCCTTACGGAACTTTTGACCAGTCTGGGAGCATGTATGAATGGAACGATGCAGTGCTCAATTCCACCAATCGCGGTAAACGGGGGGGGAACTGGGATGAATGGCCCATTGCTTTGGCTTCCGATTTCCGCTGTTACGACGTTCCCACTGCTGAGCAATCATACACAGGCTTCCGCTTGGCAAGTGCCGCCGCGGCGCCTGAAGTCCCCGAGTCTGGAACGATGGCTGCGGGAGGGATGTTGCTAGGTGGAGTGGTGATAACGGCCTTCCTTCGCCGCCGGCGTCGCGATCTCACTGCCTGAGCGCACTACCGCGTAATCGATCCTGTTTCTATCGGTCGGTAACGCCCGTCGGCGTGGGGCGGGATCGGGCTTGGATTCAGTCTGCGCGCAGAGGATTTTTCCAATCGAGATCCGGGAAGCGCTCGGACGGTCAATCCATCTTAGCGCTTCCTTGCGCTCCCCCTGCGTGCCTCTTCTACGCTGGGGCGAAGTCGAGTTGCTGCTTGAAGGGGTCGACGCGAGCGACGACCACTTCAAGTTTGTCGCCGGCCTGATAGGTCTTCTTTTTCTTGCGCCCGATGAAACGCTGGCGTGCCTGGTCGAAGGTGTAGAAGTCGTCGCCGAGGGCGGAGACGTGGATGAGGCCGCCGGCCATGACGTCGGGAAGTTCGATGAACATGCCGAAGTTGCGCACTTCGAGGACGATGGCCTTGAAGGTCTGCCCGGTGCGCTTGGCCAGCTGTTGGCGGAAGAATTCGAATTTCTTGAGCCGGACGGCCTCGCGCTCCGCCTCGGCCGCATTGCGTTCGGTGGTGGAGATGTGGCGCGCGATCTCGCCGAAGGGCATGCGGCCCTTCGTTTTGGCGTAGCCGCAGATGTCGGACAGGACGCGGTGGACGACGAGATCGGCGTAGCGGCGGATGGGGCTTGTAAAATGCGTGTAGTCGCTCTTGGCCAACCCGTAGTGGCCGGCAGGCTCGGGTGAGTAGCTCGCGCGCTTGAGGCTCTTGAGGAGCGCGGTCTTGAGCGCGTATTCCTCGGGCTGTCCTCTCAGCATTTTCAAGAAGCGCGTGAGCTCCTTGCGCACGGAGAGGTCACCGACCTTGTGCCCGTGCATCTGCACGCGCTCGCGGTATTCGTTGAGCTTGGCCTCGTCGGGTTTCTCATGCACGCGGTGGAGGGCCGCGGCGGGCTTCATGCGGAAGAACCGTGCCACCGCCTCGTTGGCGGCGAGCATGCACTCTTCGATGAGCTGGTGGGAAATATCGTTCTCGATGCGCTCGAGCCGCGCTGGGCGCCCCTGGTCGTCGAGCCAGACCTTCACCTCGGGGAAGTCGAGATCGAGCGAACCCTCTTCGAAGCGCTTTTTGCGCAGGACTGAGGCCATGGCCCAAGCCTCGTGCAGCATGTCGTCGAACCGGTCGCCGGGCTTGGCCTGCAGGCGGGCGAACGCCTCCTTGTAAGTGAAGCGGCGCGCGCTGCGGATGATGCACTTGGCAAAGCGCGATTTGCGGATCTTGCCCTCGCGCGAGATCTCCAGGAACGCGGCGAAGGTGAGCCGGTCCTCGTCCGGACGCAGACTGCACAGGCCGTTGCTCAAGGCCTCGGGCAGCATGGGGATGACGCGGTCGGGCAGGTAGACGCTGTTGCCGCGCTTGTAGGCCTCGTGATCGAGCGGCGTGGTCGGAAGCACGTAATGGGAGACGTCCGCGACGTGGACGGTCAGCTTCCACCCGTCCTTGATTTTCTCCACATTGATCGCGTCGTCGAAGTCGCGCGCATCATCGGGGTCGATCGTGACGACGAGGGTGCCGCGGCAGTCCTCGCGCCCCTGGGCTGCGGCTGGCGGCACGGTGTCGGCGAAGCCCTTCGCCTCGGCCAGCACGTTCTCGGGAAATTTTGTCGGCAGGTCGAACTTGCGGATGATCGATTCAATGTCGACGCCCGGCTTGTCGGCCGGTCCCAGCACCTCGACGATCTCGCCCTCGGGATTGACGTGGCGCGATTTCCACTCACCCAGTTTGACCACGACCTTGTCGCCCTGGTTGGGCTGCAGGGGCGGTGCGGGATGGGGGACGTAGATGTTGTGGACGAAGTG
>JBAXCT010000268.1:0-3235 GCA_037141375.1 Chthoniobacterales bacterium
GGCATGGGGCGCGTGCATTTTTACGAGGGGCACAGTGCCCGGCAGGTGGCAGCGCATGTGCGGCTGATGGCCTCACTCGGACCGGAGATGCTGGTGCTGACCAATGCGGCCGGCACGCTGCACCCGGATTTTTCGCCGGGCGGGTGGATGATGCTGAGCGACCACCTCAATCTCATCGCCGCCTCGCCGCTCTCGGGCGGGCCCAATTTTTTCGACATGTCGGAGGTCTACGATGCGGGCTTGCGTTCGGTTTTTCGCCGCCGTGCGCAGGAGTTGGGGATTGTCCTGCACGAGGGCGTGTATGCGTGTATGCCTGGGCCGCAGTATGAGACGCCGGCCGAAATCCGCATGCTGCGCACGCTCGGCGCGGATGCGGTTGGCATGTCCACCGTCTTTGAGGCGATCCAGGCCCGTGCCCTCGGGCTGCGTGTGGCAGCCTTTTCCTGCCTGACCAACTGGGCCGCCGGAGTCACATCCTCCCCGCTCTCGCATCACGAGGTCTTGGAGACAGGGCGCCGTGCCGCTTCGGTTCTGGGTCGCCTGTTGGATTCGGCCTTGAGGGGTGGGCTGACCACGAGCGTCTGACCTCCCCGCGGCTTCCCCCCGCGGGACTCTGTCTGGTAGCATCTTCACTTGCTATGGCCGAACCGGAAGCAAAAGAAGAAATCTCCGACGAGGATTTGGTCGCCCGCACCCAGGGCGGCGATCCGCGGGCCTTTGATGTGCTGGTGCGCAAATACAGCTCACGCCTCTACGGGTTGGTCTACAACATGACCTCCAATCACGAGGACACCAACGACCTGCTGCAGGATATTTTTTCCAAGGCCTATCGTTCGATCAAAGGCTTCCGCGGCAAGTCCAGCTTCTACACCTGGCTGCATACCATCGCGACCAACATGACGATCAACTTCCTCAAGAAGCGGTCGCGCAACTACCGGATGAGCCTCGATGATGTGGACAGCGGGGTACACAACGACCCGGAGTTCATCGAGTTGACCTCCGGTCCGGATGCCCGGCGAGAGGTCAATCTCAAGGAACTGCAGCAGAGATTGAACGAAGCCATGATGAAGCTGTCGAATGAACACAGAGCCGTTGTCACCATGTTCGATATCCAAGGTATGCCACACGCTGAAATCGGGAAAATCCTCGGTATTTCCGAAGGAACCGTGCGCTCCCGCCTCTTTTATGCCCATCGCCAACTGCAAAATTACCTGCAGGAATTTCTGGCGGCATGAACTATGAATAAAGACGTACATAAACTGTTGCAAATCAAGCGTTACGAAATGCCAAGCTCGGATTATTTCGAGCGTTTTCTCGACGAATTTCACGACCGCCAAAGGGCCGATCTCATCAATCGTCCAACCCTTCATATTTTCTTCGAGCGCCTCATGAGTTTTTTCCCGGACTTCCAAGTCCCGCGCTTGGCCTATGCCGGGGTCGCCGTTGCCGCCGTCCTTTTCTCTGCCACCATCCTCTCCTCTCAGAAGGAAGCCGAACCAGCTCGCTCCTTTGCCTTGAATAGTCCTGCGGTTGACGTGTTGCCGGTCAGCCAAGGAGCCCAGCGCTTGCCTCTCTCCATGCGCGCCGATCTGCCTCCGCATTATGTGCTCGAGACGCGTCCTGTGAGCTATGAGACGCCCTATAGCTTTTAGTCTTTGGGCCGCGCTGGCCTGCGCGGTGCAGGTGTGTTCGGCCGAAATGCACCCGGCGGAATCGCCGAAGTCGCTCGCGGAGGGAAACCTCGGCGAGGCGCTTGAAGCCCTAACCACCCGCATTTTCGAGAGCGCTTCGCCCTCGGTTGTCCGGGTGGAGGCCGAGGATCAAATCGGCAAAGTCGTCGGCACCGGATTTTTTGCTGATGCCGATGGCACCATCTTCACCGTCTCCTCGGTCATTGGCGACGGCACCGGCATCACCGTCACCCACGGCGGCCGTAAAATGCCGGCCAAACTTCTCGCCCAAGACGAGCGTACCGGCGTCGCCTTGATCAAGATCGACGACCCCGAACCGAAGCCCTTCCTCTTGCAAGGTGACTCCACAAAACTCAAGCCTTCCTCTCCGCTGATGGTCGTCGGATTTCCCTTCGACCATGAGGTCACCCCGAGCTTCGGCTTGGTCGGCGGCATCGACCGGAAGGCGAACGGGAAATTTTTTGCGACGACCCACATCCGCGCCAACGTTCCTGTGCAGCGTGGACAGGGTGGCAGCCCCGTGCTCGATCTCAACGGCGCGGTTGTCGGCATTCTCGTCAGCGGTTTTGAGAGCGGTTCCGGCGGCTACGTCCTGCCAATTCGTGCTGCCGAGAAAATCCATTCGGACTTCGCGCGCTTCGGCGGCGTTCGGCATGGATGGGCCGGAGTCACCCTGCAGGAAGTTGCCGCCCCCGTCGAAGGCTCGCGCATGGCGATCGATGTGATCGATCCTTCCGGTCCCGCCGCCCCCGGCTTCCGTACCGGCGATGTGGTGCTGCAGGTGGGTGACATCATCATCCGCGAACCGGAGGATGCCCTCGACGCATCCTTTTACCTGACCGCTGGCGATCCGATTCAGGTGCGCATCGCACGCGACGGGAAAGTTATGACACTTCCCTTCACTCCGACCGAGCATCCTTTCGATCGCAAACCTGCCTTGCAGGCGCTAGGACCCGGTGGCCTCATGGATCCGATCTCCGGCGGCAACGCGCCTTAGCTTAGAAAGAGCGTTGAGAGTTTATGGTTTAGAACCGGAGCGAGGCGGAGACGGCCGAAGCAAATTGAGTGGTTGAAAGTCAACGTGTTGTCGATCTGGGCGCACTCACCCCAAGAGTGAAGCAAGCCGATGACGTAAATCGCTCATGCTCAGTCCCTAAACCCGTATTCCTCAACGGTCAACTTCGGTTTGAGGCTTAACCCCGCACAGCGCACTTTTCAGATTGTTCTGGTCCAAAAAGCGACCGAAAGATCCGTCGCCGATGTTGTCGGACCCGCCTTACCTTGTCACCTTATTCATTTTCAGACACTATCGGAAAGCTTTCCATGAAAAAACCAACCTCCCTCCATCTTGTCAGCGCGGCGCTTTGCGCGGCGTTTCTTGTCTCCACATCGCCGGCCCGCGAGGCCGAGGACAACACAACGGTCGTTCGCACCGCGAGCGACCAGTTTTATGTCGCGCTCAACAAGCTCTTCATCGGTGACATGGCGTCGATGGATGCCATCTGGTCGCACCGCAAGGACGTGACCTACATGGGTCCCGGCGG
>JBAXCT010000269.1:0-3232 GCA_037141375.1 Chthoniobacterales bacterium
ATAGGCGTATTTGTGTCCGCCGCTGTCCAGCACACCGACAAGCCAACCCATGTCGAAATCGTTATCGTTCGACGGTCCATCCTTTGCCGCCCGCAGACCGCTGCCTGTCTTGCCGAACAGGGTGGAGCGCGACGAGGACTCAATGCGCATGATATCGAGCAGCATGGCCACGGATTCCTTTTTCACCGGAAGTTTGCCCGTGACCAGCTTGCCGACCATTTCCGCCTGTTGTTCAGGAGTGGTCAGGATGCTCGGCTGACCCGCCCGCGGCAACCAGAACGAGTCCGGACGTCCACACATGTCTTTGTTTCCATATCCAAGCTTGTCGAGCCACGTCTGCATGCGCTCGGGGCCAATATTCCGCGCCAGTTCCTGGAACGCGGGGACGCACGAGGCCGCGAATGCCTCTCGCAAGGTGAGGTCGCGGTTCCAGCCGGGAAATTTCCTCTCTTCTCCATCCCATTTCCAAAACGGTTCGTCGGGACCGCGCAGAATACCCTCCTCGATCCCGATCAGCGTATTCCAAATTTTGAAAGTCGAACATGGACCAAATGTTTCGTGCGCTAGGCCTGGGTTCGAGAGAAACATCTCCCCGCTTGCGCAATCTATCACGACCAAGACACCCTGTTTTCCCCCGAAAACTTCTTCCGCGCCTGTTTCGGTGATCGGTAAGTCTGCCCACGATGTGGTGGCAAACATAACCAACAAAAGGGCAAGCTGATTCAGTTGTAATTTCACGGAGGGAACGTCGTCCGTCGGTGCGAGTTAGGGGCGATGCTTAAACATCCACTTTTGCTGGTGAGTGTGTCCTGTGGAGCGAGGGTTTTCCAATGTCCATTTTCAGATGGGGCAGGGAGATGACCGATCACCAGCCCATTCCTTGTTGCTTACCGAGCAGGCGAACCGCCATGCTTCGGTCATGGCTAAGGATCCGCTTCGACCCGGCTTGGCACTGGTCCTCATTGCGGCAGGACATGCTTTTGCCAGCCTGTTCATGCGAAATCTTGGATTTGGTATCGACCAGATCGAGGAACCGGCAGCAGCAGCGATCGCACGGTGGTTTTATGGGGTCTTCATGCACACGGTTGTCACATTTGCCCCCTTCTTGTTGATATTCCTTCTTTATCTTTTTTACCGCACGTGGCGCGGAAAGCCGGTGCAGTTAGGGGTTGATCTGCTCGGTATGCTTCTGACCCTTCGCTGTGTTGCCATTTTTGTATTACTCAATCTCCTACTGCTCAGCCAGCTTCGCGCAGGAGGATTGCTGCTTATGCAGCTGGTTCTTTTTATTCCCATGATAACCCTCGACTTCGGCTGGCTCTACTGGCGCTTGGATACCGCCGCACGCATGCGTGGCGGGAAGCATATTCGATTCGAGGAGGACGATGAGTCACCATCCCCCTTTGATTATTTTCACATCGCCACCCGCACCCTGCTGCAATTCGAACCTTCCGGGGCGGCTGCGGTCTCGAAAACCATGAAAAGTTTGTTCATCCTCCACGGCGTCATGATGCTCGATCTGGTGGCCCTCACCCTCTCACGCGCTATCTCGCTGGCTAGCGGAAGTTGACACTCATCGCGCCGAACCAATTATTTTTGACTGTGCGATGACTCAGGGTACCGGTGTCGCGGCGGTGCCCCCATAAAGCCGGTTGAGCATCGCTCCAAGCCGGTAACCGGCCATGGCAATGCGCTGTTCGGCTGCGTGGCGTGCCGCTGTCACATAGTGCTCGTCCAGCTTCGCCTTATGATCGGGCGACACATCGCCTGATAACTTTCCGTAACCCAGTTCGTATCCGACGGCATGACTCTCGTGCGCCCATCCCTCCGGGTCTTTCTGGTCGGTGAGGAAGGTGGGTGGATATTTTTTTCCGATGGCCGAAGCCTCGCGGCGGATGATCGCTGATGCCGATGCGTGGCCGGCTATCGGTTTCTCTTTGTCGTAGAATGGTGCCTCGTAGGCCACCTTCGCCTTGCCATCGCTGAAGATGCGGCGGTAGGAGCTGTCCCAGAACGCGTGAAGATTCCCGTCCGCACTTTTCCCGAAAAGTTTTTCTTCCTTGCTCAACTCCTCATTTTCTAGCGTCACACGGTTCCCACCTAAGTCGCCACCGCGATTGGTTGTGTGCAGCGGTTGATGCGCATCGCCTTCCAGATGAAGCAGCATGACCAGCGCCTGATCGCGATTGACCGCTGGATCGGCCGCCTTCCCCTCAATGATGTCTGTGCAGTGATTGATCGCCCAAATCACATTCGGCTCCTTCCCTCCATCAGGTTCAGGCAAGCCCTCCGGTGTGTAGGGCAGATTCACATAGTGCCAGGGACTGAAACTGTATTTCTCCGGCATAGCGCGCGCGTCATCCATCCAGCAGGAAGCAGTCACGATATCGTAGGCCGCGGGCTCGCCTGGACGGTCGGACTTTTTGTCTTCGTTAAAGCGCGAGAGCGATTGGTCTACGGCAACTTTGGCCTCAGGGGTGAGTTGGTCGCTGGCAATCTGAGTGATCAGCATGTGGCCCAACGAATCCCACGCGGATGCCGAGGCCGTGAAAAGCACGGCTGTGAGACAAGAAGCGGCAAGAAGACGTAAAGCGCTCATATGAAGAAATCACAAGACGCCATCTAGCCACAGTCATGCCCGCTTTGCATCTCATATTCGGTCGTAGGCAAAGGAAGGCTTCATAGCGGCAGGCGTCCCTCGCGTTGGCCGACAGGCCTCCCTTGCATGTCGTCTTCGAACAGGGAGGAATCCTCTTGTTCAATTGGCTTTGCTTTCGACCCGGATTCCCGACACAACGAGAGCGTTTTATGAAGCATATCTTTGCCTCCGCGCGCATCCTGCTCGGAATCATCTTCCTTATCTTCTCCTTGAACTACTGGCTGCATCTTATTCCTATCCCGGCCTCGGCCGAAGGAAGTATGGCCGCTGGATACATGGGCGCGATTTATGGCTCCGGATCGCTCACCATCGTCAAGGTGATTGAGTTGATCGGCGCTGTGCTGCTGCTCTCCGGATGCTTTGTCAACTTGGGCCTCACCTTGCTCGGACCTATCGTGGTGAACATTCTACTTTTCCACGTGATGATCAAACAATCCGACCACGCGCTTTCTGTCGTCATAGCGGGCCTCGCCCTCGTCGTCCTGATCGGACAGAAGA
This sequence comes from Chthoniobacterales bacterium, assembly GCA_037141375.1. Taxonomy (GTDB): domain Bacteria; phylum Verrucomicrobiota; class Verrucomicrobiia; order Chthoniobacterales; family JACTMZ01; genus JACTMZ01. Next base: position 3,158 of record JBAXCT010000269.1, read on the forward strand.
ACTATCTCAAGACGATCTTCGCGAAGTAGCATCACTCCATGCCGTGGGGATGCAGCTGTTCCTCGGCCATTTTTT
>JBAXCT010000270.1:0-3232 GCA_037141375.1 Chthoniobacterales bacterium
GCTTCTCTTGGCCGACCGCCTTGAGCACGAGGTCGAAGTTTTCGGTATGCTCCGAACCCTCGATCACCGAGACCTTACCGTTGCGCGTTTCCGTTCTGGCCAACCGCAGCGCGTGCACGTGTCCGTTTTCGGCCATCACCTCGGTCGGGATGGTGTGGAAGAGGAAGGTGGCTCCGTCGTTCTTGGCCAACTCGTATTCGAAGCCATAGGCGGGCATGTCGTCCGCTCCGCGGCGGTAAATAATCGTCGCGACCTCCGCGCCGAGGCGCTTGGCCTGCGTGGCGGCATCGATCGCGGTGTTGCCGCACCCGAGCACGGCAACCCGCCTGCCGACCGGCACCTCGTGCAGCGGTCGCGTGTGGATCCATTCGATGAAGTCGAGCGCATCGACCACTTCGGGCCAGTCTTCGCCCGGGATGTTGAGGCGATTGGCGCCGCCAAGTCCGAGCCCGAGGAAGATCGCGTCGTAATCCTTTTCAAGCTCGGCCGCAGTGATGCTTTGCCCGATCTCTTTCTCGTAGCGGAATTCCACGCCGAGTCGCCCGATCATTTCCACCTCTTCGAGGCTGATCTCGGGGCGCATCTTGTAGTAGGCAATGCCGTAGGTATTGAGTCCGCCGCCGGCCTTCTTCTTGTCGAAGACAGTGACTTCGTAGCCGAGCTGCGCCAGTTCTGCCGCGCAGCCGAGGCCCGCCGGTCCGGCGCCGAGGACGGCGATTTTACGTCCGTTTTTTTTGGCTGGAGCATGGAGCACGTCGATATGGTGCTCGAAGACGTGATCCGTTGCGTAGCGTTGCAAGCGTCCGATCTTCACCGGATCACCCTCCAGATCGAGCACGACGCAGGCACCCTCGCAGAGGACCTCGGTGGGACAAACCCGTGCGCAGCTCGCCCCGAGGACGTTCGCTGTGAGGATGGTGCGGGCGGAACCCGTCGGGTTGCCGATGGCGATTTTTTTGATGAAGGAAGGAATGTCGATGCCGGTCGGACAGGCCATGATGCAGGGCGCGTCGTAGCAGAAGAGGCAGCGGTTAGCCTCGATGGACGCTTCCTGCGGGGTGTAGCGAGGTTTCTTCTCCGCCATGTTTTTGGCGGCTGTCTCGGCGTCGACCAGCGGTTGGATGGGCATTGGGGAGGCTATTTCGGGTCGCCGCGCGTATTTTTGGGCAACGCCTGATAAGTTAGGACCCTGTGCTTCGGCGGCAAGGCGAAAAAGAGCGGAGATCCGGAGTTGTGCCGCTGCAAAACCGGCCGCACAATCACCCGATGCATTCGACGCTCGACCCGAAACGGACGGTGGCCGAACTCAAGGAATTGCGTACGCTGACCGATGACGAGAATGGCGCGCAGCGGGTCGCTTTCACGCCGAAGTGGGTTCGGGCGCGCGAATTTCTGCAAAAGCGTTTCGAGGGGATGCCCGTCGAGACCCACTGGGATGCCGCGGGAAATTTCTGGGCGACCCTGCGAGGCGAAAGCCACCGCGAACTGCTCATCGGCGGCCATTTCGATTCCGTGCCCAACGGCGGGTGGCTCGACGGATGCCTCAACACTCTGGCCGGCGTGGAGGTCCTGCGCCGCATCAACGCGCAATACAACGGGCAACCGCCCGTCACCGTGCGTGTGGTTGATTGGGCCGACGAGGAGGGCGCCCGTTTCGGCAAGAGTCTCTTCGGCTCCTCGGCCTGCTCCGGCAACCTCGACATGGACGAGGCGCGCGGCCTCGTCGACAAGGACGGGATCAAGCTGCCTGACGCGCTGAAAAATGTCGGCATTGATTTCGAGCGGGTGAAGGACTGCGGCGCGGAACTCAAAAATGCCGCAGCCTACCTCGAACTGCACATCGAGCAGGGGCCTGTCCTGCTTGACTTGGATCTTCCGCTCGGCGCGGTGCTCGGGACCTTCGGCGTGGAGCGCCATGCGATCACCTTCCACGGCCAGGCCGCGCACTCCGGCAGCACGCCGATGAACCGGCGCAAAGACGCTTTCCTTGCCGCGGCCAAGATGAGCCCGGAGATCTACCGCATCGCCGAGCGCAGCGGCGTGGGCGTCTGCACCATCGGTTCCTGCACCACCAAGCCGGGTATCGTGACCAGCGTGGTCGACGATTGCCGCATCGCACTCGCTCAGCGGCATCTCGAGGCGGACAAACTCGCGGCGATGCACGCCGAGGCGCGCGAGGCGAGCGAGCGTTTCGCCCGGGAGGGGAATGTCGGAGTCTCCTGGGAGCGGCTCTGGCACATCGCCCCCGCGCCGTTCCATCCCGACCTGATCGATTTCTGCGACGAGGCCGTGCGCGAAGTCTGTGGTGTCTCGCACCGCCTGCCGTCCGGTCCACTGCATGACGCCGCCGAGGTCTGCATGGCCGGGGTGCCCACCGTCATGATGTTCACCCAGAGCCTGCACGGCATCAGTCACAACAAGATCGAGGATACCAAGGAGGAGCATCTCGAGATGTCCGTTGCTGCCCTCGACAAACTGGCCGACAAAACCATGGCGTGGATCGTGGCGCGCGGATGAGTTGACGCCGCCCATTGCGGTAAAAATGGATTTGCCTGTCGCCCTCAGATCTTGCCCCTTGCCGCTGCGCCGGGACGGGTGAAGAATCGGCCCATGGGCGTCCCTCTCCGCCAAATCGCCGTCGGCCCGGCCCTGTGCTCAGCCTTACGCAAACTTCTCCGCGATGTGTTGCGGGCGCTCGAAACATTCGAGAGCGATCAGCCCGCTCGGGCCCATTTTGTCCGCACGCGTGTCAAACGGATCCAGTCGCTGGCTCGTCTCGTTCCGCGGGGCGTGGCATGGCGCAAAATGTTTTTGCCGCCCTGCGGCGAGTTGAAAGATCTTTTCGCCGAGTTCCGTGATGCCTCCATCATTCTTGCCTTGGCCGAGAAATACGCGCCGGGTGAGGCGCATCATTTGCGCTTGGTAGCGCGGCCCGACCTGAAACGCGCTGCGTATTTGACCGAGTACGCCGAGGATGTTTTGTCCGATTATCCCGATTGGTCCGGCCTGGAGTGGGAGAAGGTTGCCGACCGCGCGGTGCGAACCTACCGCGCGGCGCGCCAGTCATGGCGGCAGGCGACCTGCAAGAACGCGCCGGACGCTGCGTTCCACGAGTGGAGGCTTCGCGTAAAGCGCCTTTTTTACCAGTGCGAATACCTCGCATGCCGCGCGCGCTTGGTGCGCTTGACCCGTCGCGTGGATCGCTTGGGCGAAACGCTCGGGCAGATCCAGG
>JBAXCT010000271.1:0-3225 GCA_037141375.1 Chthoniobacterales bacterium
TTCGTAATGGGTCCACAATCGCAGCACCTTCACTACTCGCTCCGTTTTGAGCACTTGGTAGACAAGTCTGTGCTGAATATTGATTCTTCGGGAATATGCACCGGCAAGATCGCCGATGAGCTTCTCGTAGGGAGGAGGATTCTGGAAAGGATCATTGGCCAGAATATCCAACAAGGATTGGGCCTTCGGTTTCAGCCCAGCGCTTGCAAGTTTCTTGGCGTCCTTCTGCGCTTGCTTGGTGAAGACGAGGAGGTATTTCACCAATCAAGCTTCTTGGCACACGCGGAAACTCGAGTCGTGAGTCCGGCACGAATGGATTCCCTCATGCCCGGAATCGAGACCAAATAAAGGGTTTCCTGAATGGCCCGCCAGTCGTCCTCAGCAACTAGAACGGCATTGGAGCGCTTACCAGTGATCTGAATCGGCTCGTGAGACTCCGAAGCATCGTCGAGGAGCTTGTAGATCATGGATCGTGCTGTTGTGGCCGTGACTGTCTGCATGGCTAAAACGTGCGTGATTACGTGCGCATCGGCAAGCGATATTTTTCGCTGACGTCCGCAGTAACAAGGCGAGAGCCAAGAACCTTCGATTTCAAAACCCGCCCGATCCGTCGCTCGGGTTGATCGCCTTGCTCGGCACTCTCGGAAGCCCACTGTGAGTCAGCATGTCGAAGACCAAGTTGCAAATGGCCCTCGGCGCCTTCACCCGAATCTGGTCCTTAATCAACTTTTCGGTGTTCGGAAGCGCGATTCCCTTGCGATTATGATAGTGGTTGTATCCAACTTCCCAAGCGTCGTAGCGGTCCGCTGTTGGTGTGTCATCCCGACTTACTCCCTGCATGGTGCCCGAAAGGAACTGTGTCGCCAGCAACTCCATGGCTGCTGTGTATCGCTCTTGATTCTCTCCGTAAACGTCGACGCCCTGATGCCAAGCGATTTCGGCGGCATGGAGCGCCGAACCAATACCAAACTGCGAATGGTGACCGTTGTCGCGGCACGTTTCCTGCGTCAGTCCGTCAACCCACCGCTTGGGATTCGACCAAAAGGACTGCGGATCGCCCCCATCTCCCGCGATGGGCGCAGGCTGTGTGCCGTCGGATTGCAGGTAGAAGTATGCACGATTTCGGATCTTCAAACGATCGAGCGCCTTCTGGAATTCCTCCTTGTCTTCGTTAAAGACTACAATCGCCATCAGCCCATCGATTTGCGTCAAATCAACATTCCCGTTCCAGGTGCTTGCGGTTGTTAACTGTGGATAGAACGCCCTCCTGAACATGGCTTGAAACCTTTCGACGTCGCGAGCGGACCAATTAGGATGGCCGCGCATGATCTCCGCGGCAGAGGCAAAGACCGATCCAATCCAGCCAGCTTGCAATCGATCCTGATCGGATCCAGCAATAAATCCTTGGAGCGCTGACCAGGAGTTGAGTGTCGCGATAGAGCGGTTTGCGTATACCTCCTCGTCGGTGAAATACCACATCAGTGCCTGAGCATATGCTGCCATGGCGTCGTCTCGGGAGGCCTCTGCGTCCTCACCATCCGAATTGATGTACTGCAGGCCATGTGCGCCTCGGGTTGCGTAGCCCGAGCCCTTCAGCTGATCGAATTCGTCCTTCCACGGTTGCGCCCCTTCTCTGATCCGATCCTTAACGAAATCAAGTTCAGTCTTTGAGTTGATTGCACCCGGATGGATGAAGTCCTTGGCAAGTGTTGTTGCATTCCACGTTCCAATGAACAGAAGCAAGATGACCAGTCGCTTCAACGTGTTCTCTTTCACCGACATGAGGTCCCTAAAAAACAAGCCATACCGCCTTTGTCTCCGAACGTCCTCGATGACCGATCACCACAAGCTCTTGCCGCAGACATGGTGATTCGGTCCATCGGCCTGTTCCAGGGGCGCAGTCAAAGCCTCCGCTGCGCTCCGGATTTGCTGAACCCTTTATTGTTAGGCATTTTTGATGTGCCGCCGAATCCAGGACGGTTTACGGCGGCAATCCACCACGGCGCGAATCATAACGGCTTCCTTGTCGTAAGTGTAGTAAATGGCGAATGGAAATCTATTAGAAAGCGCCCGGTGAAAACCGCGATACGCTTTCGGATGAATCCCAAACAATATCTTCAGGGCCTCCATGTCGGAGTAAAGGCTCGTCAGAAAGTAGGCGCCCAATCCAGGCGCTTGCTTTTCGTAGAAGTAAAATCCGTCGATCAGGTCGTCGCGCGCCGAATCAAGGATTTACAGCCTCATCGAGTGGCTTGCTCGATTTGCCTTTTCGCTTCGTCCCAATCGAGGACCGTTGCTCGCCCCTCTTTGAGAGCGAGATCGCGCTCATCCAAGATATCTTTGTGCCATTGCGGCACTTCGACATGGCCGGGGTCTGCTGCGATCTCGGACCAGACCGTCTCAAGCAAAGCCACCTTCTCAGGAAAAGACATCTGCCTTACTTCCGACTGTGCGATCAGGCTCTGAACAAACTCCACTTCCGGGCCGGAGCAACACCGTTGAGTTTTGGGCCGGTTTTCACGCGCGGCGCGCTCGACGGCGCCGCTCCACGAGCGACGATGCGATGATAAAATTAGCCCCCGCAAGTCCGGTGAAGCCTGCCGCGATGAAGAAAGCACGAGGGTTGGCGTAGGCATACGCCGCCGGCATCCAACTGCCCTTGGGGTCTTGGTAGATTTGCGCGGACGGTTGAGAGCTGCGTCCGATGATCGTGACCGGCGCCAAGGCAGGCAGGACCGCTACCAGGAGCAATGCGTTACCGACCGTCTTCATGCCATGAGGTCTAACGCTCGAGGTCAGCCGCCGAGCGCAGCGATGTCATATGGTCTGGTTTGTTAGCGATCATGCTTAGTCACTCCTCTTCAAACTGCTTCAAAAGGTCTTGCGCGGCATCTTCTTGATCGGAGGGAACAGCTAAACGCACCAGCACCAAAAGACGACCTGCGGTCCAGGCAGATGACGCTTCATCAAGTAGAACGGCATCAACCTCGTTGTCCCTCAAAAAGGACTGCACGATGCCAGTGCGGATTGAATCAGTAAATTCACGAAGAGTTTTCACGCGATGCACTTGTTAGCTAACGTCCGCGATCACCGAATGGCTGGCTGTGGCACGACGGATGCCGCGAGCAAGCATTCCGGCGTGACGCGGGTAGCCATTCGGTGCAGCGCTTTGTTGAACGAAGCCGCTGGCGCGGCGGGCGATGGTTTGGGAGCCGGGAGTGAGGG
>JBAXCT010000272.1:0-3214 GCA_037141375.1 Chthoniobacterales bacterium
CAAAAGGGGTCAGTCCTTACATATTGCCATTTCAATCTTTCGCATAAGACGGCGCACTTCAGCACGACCCTCCGCGTCCGAGCCATAGCGACTCACCCGGGCCGCCGCACCCATCTCCAAGCGACGACTCATCCATTCGTTCTGCATGATAGTTCGTCGCTTGACCACTGCGGCAATGGCGATCTTGCGCGGATCAACTTTGGCTGCCGCCTTCAGATCGCCCGCCGCGGGCCAAAAGATCACCGCAACGCTTCCTGCCCGCGCTCCGCGCCCGCTTGATCAACGCGGACAAGGACTCTCGGCGGTCCCGCTTGGCGCGGACAAGCCCCAGATTGGCCTCCTTATCAACAGAGATAATCTTACGCGGCATACGCGGAGCAATACAGAGAGGCTGCCTATTGCCAACGGTCGAAATCTTTGACACGGTTGAAAATCCATGCATAGATCCATGCATGGCTACCAAGACAATTTCCTTGGAACTTGATGCTTACGAGCGATTACGGAGCGCCAAGACGAGAGAGCGGGAGTCCTTCTCCGCCGTGGTGCGGCGAGCGGTGTTTGTGCCCGCGGCACACACCGGTGCATCGATCTTGCGGGAATTGGAAACTCTCCCCCCAGATATGATCGATATCCCGGAAACCTCGGATTATTGGGAGAACGCGGCAGCGAAGGATGTGGCGCATCCCCGTGTTTCGGCCACGGCATGGGCGGACGACGATGCACCTTGATTCGTGCTTTCTGATCGACCTGCACCGCGAAAAATTCCGGCGGCAGGACGGACCGGCGCACCGGTTCCTCAAATCTCATCCCGCGGAACCCTTCTCCGTATCGGTTGTTGCCGCGATGGAATATTGCGAGGGTTTCGAAGACAAGGACCTCTGGAAAGGGCAGCGCTTCTTGGAACCATTCGAGATCGTTCCTATCGGCCAAAAAGCAGCGCTACGCGCCAACCGCATACACCGCTCGCTGCGAATCAAAGGATTGCTCCTGCCTGACAACGACATCCTCATCGCCGCATGCTCCATGGAAGCAGGCCAACCCTTAGCCACGCGCAACGCGCATCATTTTTGCCGGATCGAAGGTTTGGAAATCGTGAATTACCGGAGCTGAGAGGACAGCCATAGATGTCGCCATCCTTCCGCAAGGAGGCGTTTCCTCCAATCGCTCTTTCTCGCAGCGCACAGTTCGGATTGCGTTGTCTGCAAATTTTCCAGCCCCGCCTGCAAAAGCTCCCGTGCACGTTGCTCCCCGCGATCGCGCACCTCCTCCCCATGGTAGCCGTCGGACTTTTTCCCTGCCCGCTCCCGCAATTTCCCTGATGCCAGTTTCAGCAGCTTCTCGCGGAACTTCTGCGAACCAAAAAACCACCCCCGCCGCATGGCGGAATGAACGGCCAACTCGAAAGCCCAGAAACTTCGGGAATCCGGGCGCTTCCTTGGCCCCGTGGACTGGTGTCGGAGTCGCCAAACAGCGGTCTCGAATCGCTTGACCGGATCGGACAAATGTATATGGTAGCGTATATATGAAAGCGGCGACCATCGATCGTGTTCGGATCTTCACCAGCGGGAACAGTCAGGCCATCCGCTTGCCCAAAAAGTTCCGCATCCCTGGTCAAACCGCCCACATCAAACGCCAAGGCAGGAGCTTGCTCATCACGCCCGAGGAAGATGCTTGGGAACGGTTCGACCGCGGCATTGCCGGCCTGGCCGGCATGATGAGCGACTTTCAACGCGCGCAACCGGACGCGACCGACCACCGCCGCTCCATTTTCCCGTGACCGCAACCCTGCTCGACACGGACACCACCATCGCCCTGCTTCGCGGCGATGAGACAGTTGCCCGCAAAGCGCGCCAGTACCCGCCCCAGTCACTCGGGATCTCGGCGGTAACTCTTTACGAGTTGCGAGTCGGCGTGGAAAAAAGCAAGGACCCCGCTAAAAATCGGCGATTCCTCGCGGATGCTTTGGCTCCTTTTGCTCTCCTACTCTTTGACGACTCCGCGTCGATGGAGGCCGCAAAGATTCGCGCAGTCCTCGAAAAAAGAGGCGAAGGCATCGGGCCCTACGACACCTTGATAGCCGGACACGCGCTTGCCGCAGGCGCACGACTCGTCACCGCAAACACCCGGGAATTCGGACGCGTCCCTGGACTCAAGTTGGAGAACTGGATTTCCCGGTAAAAGCAGCGGACCCCGCTGCGCACAAGCCTAAGGGGTCAGTTCTTGTTATTGCTTATCTGGACTTTTCCTGCTTGGATAACTCTCCATGGCCCGGAAAGTTCGCATCGAATACCAAGGCGCCATCTACCATGTGATGAGCCGCGGCAACCGCCGCGAAAAAATTTGCCGCGTGGATCGCGATCGCACCGAATTCCAACGGGCTCTCGCCGGGGTCTGCGCACGCACCGATTGGCAAATCCACGCATGGGTCATCATGCCGAATCATTTTCATCTGCTCGTCGAAACTCCGCGGGCAAATTTGGTTGCGGGAATGAAGTGGTTACTCGGCACTTACACGATGCGATTCAATCGCCGGCACGGGCTCACAGGACACTTGTTCGCCGGACGCTACAGAGCGCTTCCAGTCGATCCCGTCGAGGGCAACTATCTTCGAACGGTTGCCGACTACATTCACCTCAACCCAGCCAAAGCAAAACTGATCGAATCCGAGCAACTCTTGAAAATTTACCCATGGAGCAGTTGGCCATTGTATTTGTCGCCGTCGTCGTCCAGGCCAACTTGGCTCCGCGTCGATCGCGTGATGGGCGAGCACGCAATTTCGCGCGACACCTGTCGCGCGCGGCGGGAGCTTGAAAAGCGTCTGGAACATCGTCGGAAGTGTGCCGACTTTCCCCAAGCGGAATCGGGTTGGTTCTGGGGTGGCCACGAATTTCGTCGCGGCTTGCTGAGGAAAATATCGCAACAGGCCGGGGCCGAGCACTATGGACCGGAGATTAGCGAATCAGCAGCCGACAAGGCCAACCACATCGCTTGTGCTTGTCTGCATCGAATGCATTTGAGCGAGGACCAGCTTGTCTTGCTGCCCAAGAGTGAGCCTCGGAAAGTGGAGATTGCCATGCAACTTAAAGCAGAAACTGAGATGTCCTCCGCGTGGATTGCCCGGCGACTGGCCATGGGCAGCCGTTCCTACGTGGATCACTTGCTGTGGCGCGCGCGCAAAATAAGCATTAACAAGAACTGACCCCCTTGTCCTTCT
>JBAXCT010000273.1:0-3212 GCA_037141375.1 Chthoniobacterales bacterium
AAAGTCCTCCTTGCCAATCCATGCGGAAAGGTAGCCGATACCCTTTTTGGTGCCAGCGACGCCGGCATGCTGGATTCGTGGATCGGTCTTTTTGCCTATTCGTTCCAAATCTATTTCGATTTCAGCGGATACTCCGACATGGCCATTGGATTGGGTTTGATGCTCGGCTTCAGGTTCCCGATCAATTTCAACGCTCCCTACCGCGCCTGCAGTATCACGGACTTCTGGCAGCGCTGGCATATCACGCTTTCAACCTGGCTCAGGGACAATCTCTACATACCCCTCGGTGGAAACCGCTTTGGTCTCTCGCGGACTTACCTAAATCTCTTCATCGTCATGCTCCTCGGGGGTCTTTGGCATGGCGCCTCGTGGAACTTCGTCATCTGGGGTAGCGTCCACGGATTACTACTCGCCGCGGAGCGTGCCATACCCGGACGCAATCTCTGGTCCGGATTGCCCGGCCTTGCTCAGGTAGCCGTCACTTTTGTCTGCGTCTCCCTCCTGTGGGTTTTCTTCCGCGCTCCGGACCTGCCGGGGGCAATTGAGTTCTATTCCAGATTGTTCGGTTGGGCGGAAGTTGGGGAACTTTCTCGCTTGGTTTCCGGTCTTATTTGGAAGCCCTTCTTTATTGTGGCGATGGTGCTGGCTTCGCTGGTGGTCTGGTGGAGTCCTACGACCATGGGATGGACCCACCAGCTCACGGCCCCGAAGGCGGTGTGTTCTCTCGCTATTTTCTGGTTCAGCGTGCTCATGCTGGGTGTGCAGAAATTCAACCCTTTCATCTATTTTATCTTTTGAGCGACGACGCTTTTACCAGACTCCCGGGGACACCGGAGTATGCGCCCGGATGGAACCGCACCGTGATTGCTTCGCCTGTTGCGGTCAGTCTGAGTGTGGTCTTTGCGCTAGGTCTGCTGGCAGTTCCTCTGGCTGATTTTATGATGGGAGCCTGGAAGGATCCTGGTCGTGCCATCGTGGGAGGTATGCACCAAGTGAAAACGGCCCTGACCGAAAACCGGCCTTGGTTTAATCGTCTTGTGGACGCGAACCGCGCCACCTTGGCAGGAATTAAGCATTTTGAAACCACACTGGAGGATTCTTCCCAAGTCATCGGTAAAATCAGGCCCTCTACCCTAGACAGTTTGCTGCATTTCGGTGCCGCTGGAAGCGAAGAGGCTTATATAGGAAAAGATGGATGGCTTTTTTATCGGCCCGATGTCGATGCTTTGCTTAAGCCGGCGGGAGCCTTAGACGCCGCAGCCTTAGGCGTGGCCACCTTCGCAGCCGATCTCGCGGAGCGCGGTGTAAGTCTTGTCTTCGTTCCTGTTCCCAGCAAGGCGGCGATACAGCCCGAAGAACTGGCGCCCGGCAAATTCTCGGCACCTCTTACGCCTCAAGGTTGGTCGCGCTTTGCTGCGAACCTCGAAAACGCATGGCGAAGGTTGGCCGTGGCGCGGGGTTTATCCGGCGCCCATGCTCCGCTGGTCTTCGATCCGTCATCTCTCCTCTGGCAGGAAAAGACCAAGTCAGGACAATCACAATTTCTTCGCACCGATAGTCACTGGACTCCATCAGCCATGGCGATGGTCTCCAAAGAAATCGCTACCTCCGCCCTCGGCATAATGGGTCGCCCGTCTCCCGTGTCACCTGATCCCGCTGATACGTTGCTCATGAACGGGATCGGAGACACGGCTCGGATGTTGAATTTGCCGGAGGGATCCATTTTTCTGCGACCTCAGGAAGTAGAGATTGTTCGAGTTTCCGCGAAACCTTGGTCACCCGACCCGAAATCGCCGGTCCTCTTGCTCGGTGACAGCTACACGAATATCTACTCTGAGGAAGGTCTTGGCTGGGGAAGTTCAGCAGGCTTGGCAGAGCAGTTGTCCCGTCACCTTGGTTTTCCTGTCGATCGTCTCGCTCGCAACGATGCCGGCGCCATGGCCGCCAGGCAAATGCTGGTCTCCACCGCGGCAAAAGATGGTGCGTGGCTCAAATCCAAAAAAGTTGTGGTTTGGGAAATAGCGTTGCGTGAAGTGATAGGAGGAGATTGGCGCCCGGTAACTTGGGAAGCACCCTCTACTCAGAAGAAACCGTTCTTGTCCGTACCAGCGGGCCACCCGATCGAAGTCTTGGCGACCATTCAGTCGATTTCAGAAATACCCCGCCCGGGGGACAGCCCCTACGCTGACTGCCTCGCGACCGTGCATCTGACAAATCTGCACGATACCTCCAGCGGCAAGAAACTGGACGAGGAGGCTCTGGCCTATGTATTCACCATGCGTGATCACCATCTGTTACCAGCCGCGAATTTCGTCGCTGGCCAGCAAGTGCGCACCAAACTCGTCAGCTATCAAGAAAACGCCGACGACCTTGACCAACTCAACCGGAGCGAGCTCGAGGACTCTGATCTGATGCTGGAAGAACCCAATTTCGCCGAATGGATTTCGCCTGTCGCACCCTGATTTTATTCTTCTTGGCTGCTGTCGCGCCAGCCAAGGCTGGTGATCTGGCGGCCAAGGCCGAGGACGCCGTCGCGCGCCACGAATCGTTTATTGCTGCCGACAACGGTGCACGTTTTCTTCCGGCCGAACTTCGCTTTGGCGAGAAACTTGCCTCGCCAGACATCAGTTTGATCGTGGAACCCGCGGTGAATGCCATAGCTGATTTCGCGGCACAAATGAAAGCGGCCGGTATAAAATTAGTGGTTGTACCCGTGCCCGCGCGCGTGATGCAGGAGGCTGGGGCTCTAGGTGTCCCGGCGCCAGAACAGCAAAAAATGCGGGAGAGCTGGCAGAAAATAATATCGGATATTTCCGCTCGTGGGGTTGAGATCATTGACTTGGCGCCGGATTTTTCGGCCTCATCGGAAAATCCATTTTGCGTGCGCGACACACATTGGTCTGGATCGGGGATCGATCTCGCCACGGCAAAACTGGTGCCTCTTCTGGCCGAGGCGGGTCTTCCTGCACGCTGGCCGGCGGTCGTCAATTCTTCTTCGGAACAATCAATCACCGGGGACCTCGGTGGAGAACCCGAACAAGTGAAGTTGCGCCACCAGTCCGTTCCGAACAATTCTGAGGAGGCCAAAAAGAGCCCTGTCCTCCTGCTTGGCGACAGCCATGTTCTGGTTTTCCACGAAGGCGGAGATCTTCATGCCACCGGCGCGGGTCTTCCTGATCAACTCGCTGCGGCTCTCGGCAGCATGCCCGACG
>JBAXCT010000274.1:0-3198 GCA_037141375.1 Chthoniobacterales bacterium
TGTCGGGGTGCCAGTCCTTGAGCGTGTTCATCTTGGCCGCGCGGCGCGTCTTGCCTCCGCTTTTGACCACGCTGGCCACTTGATCGTAGACCTTGAGGAAGGAGAGGGGTCCGCTCGGTTTGCCGCCGCCGCTGAGCTTCTCGCGTGTCGATCGCAGGGTGGAGAGGTCGCTGCCCGTGCCGCTGCCGTATTTGAAAAGCATGGCCTCGCTCTTGGCCAGATCAAGGATGCTCTCCATGTTGTCCTCCACCGACTGGATGAAGCACGCGCTAGCCTGCGGGTATTCGTATTGGGTCGACGCGCGGAGCGCTTCGCCCGACTTGTGGTCGAAGTAGTAGTTGCCCTGCCCGGCATCTTTGCCGATGCCGTATTGCTGGTGCAGTCCGACATTGAACCACACCGGGCTGTTGAATGCGCCGTGCTGATGCAGGCAGAGCCAGGTGAGGTCGTTGTAGAACGACTCGGCGCTGGCCTTGTCGGCGAAGTAGCCATCGCGCAGACCGAAGTCGGTGATGGTGCGCGTGACGCGGTGGATGAGTTGGCGCACGGACGACTCGCGGCCTGCCTTGTGGGGGTCGGTTCCGTTGGTCACATCGCCGTAGAAGTATTTCGAGACGGCAATCTTCGTGGCGAGGGCGCTCCAACTGCGCGGCACCTCGACGTTTTCCTGCTTGAAGATCACCTTGCCGCTGTCGTCGTTGATCTCGGCGGTGCGCCTCTCCCACTCGATGTGGTCGAAGGGCGAACCCGGCTTGGTGTGGAAGAGCGGCGTGAAAGTCAGTCCGGACGAATGTTTCGCCACCTTCGGGCGCGATGCCGCGTCAGAGGCTTTGATGGTCCGGCGGTCCGATGTTGCTTTCTTGGACGATTTACGGGTGTTGGAACGAAGGGTCGATTGGTTTGCGATCATGGTCTCAAGTGTTTTCGGGGAAGGGTTTGCGCCAACCAGTCGATCAGGGGAAGATCACTGGCCGACCCGCCCACCACTATATGTGGGAAGGTGCATGCAAAAAACCACAATGGAGTGTGGCCGTGAAGACTTTTTTTACGAGAAATCAGATTATTTTCAAACAGCTTGCATTCAAGCACTTATTTTCAAACGATCGTTTGCAAAAAACGGCTTTGGTTTCCACTTATTCACAGCGCGTCGCCTGCAACTCCTTTATTCTCGGGCCTTCGCAGGGTTCGACGCCCGCGAAGCCAGAAAATCAGCCAGTTCGCGCTTGGTGGCGCAGTGGAGAGGCGGGTTTGTTCCCTCCAAGACCCCGTAACCCGATCCGTAGGCTGCTCCGTTGACAATGGTGGCATCGGTGCGCCCCTGGAGCAACTGCTCCCGGGCTTGCTCCAGCGCCTTGGTGCGTGCGCCGTCCACCTCGTACTTCCAACCAGCGATCCACGCATGGGGGAACCATCCTCGCAGGCGCGGCAAAATTTTTGCCGCCGGTTGCAGGATAATGCGCACCTCGGACCAATCGCTCCGGATCTTTGCATCCCGCACCGTGTCGCCGTCGGGACCGAGCACGGAGGCCACCGAGTAATCGCTGAGGGCCGCCGCATGAAAGACCGCGCGCACTTTAGTTGTGCGTATTTCCGCGACCTCTTCGAGCGCGGTGCCGAGTTCGCGGTTGGCGGTGAACTCTTGCAACTGCGCGCCCGGCGGCACCTCGGTGTGCGTCGCACCGCGTCCGCGGAAAATCAGCACCTCGAAACCGCGTTCCAGCAACGCGCCCGCAAGCAGCGCTCCGATTTCGCCGGTGGCAAAGTTCGTGAGGCGCCGCACCTCGTCGATCGGCGCCGAAGCAGGGCCTGCCGTGACGATGGCCAGTGGTTTGCTCATAGACCGAGACTATCGATTGCCGGCTGCGGACGCCAGCGGTCAGCCGATCATTTTTTTTACTTCGGCGAAGATGTCACGCTGGGCGACGTAGCCGAAATGTCCTTGGGGGCTGCTGATGACGCGCGCGCCACCCCAAGTTGCAGCGAGAGTGCGGACGCATTCCGGCGGGGCGATGCGATCCCACGCGCCGAGGGCGAGCACGGTGCGGTCCGGCCTGGTGTGTGGCCGCCCTTGGAGGGGGGACGTCAGGTGCGCATGCCGTCTGGTGATCGATTCGTCGATGCCGTTTTGCCTCAGCAAACGGCGGATTGTCGCGGCGGCCGGGCTCTCCCAGATCGCGTGCTGTATGTCGGTGATCGGCTGCAGCAGGGCGAGGAAAGAGATGTCGTTCTCCACCGAGGCGAGCAGCGCGCCGGTCCACGCTCCGTAGCTGGTGCCGAACACGCCGAATTCACGGCAGCCTTTTGCGCGCAGCCATGCCATGAGTTGCCGCAGTTCGCTCACGCCCTGACGCAATCCCTCGGCGCTGCGTACGACATCGGCTGTGATGGCCAGTTCGCCGTTCAGATAGCCCGGCGGACGACGTGCGTAATGGAAGGGGAGATGGAGGAAGGCGACATTCCATCCGAGCTTGTTGAATCGTGCGGCGAGGTGGCGGTAGCCAATGTCGTTGACCGACATGAGAGCGTGAAGCAGCAGCACCGTCGGCGCCGACCGCCCGAGGTCGCAAGGAAAAAGCAGACAGGAAGCCATGTCGTTGCTGCCCAGCCCGCTCGGGTGCGGAGTCATCCAGCGGAGATGTCCGTCAGATTCATCCGCCGGAATGAGTTCCGGTGCGGCGTAAAATTGCGCGCGGCTCAGCGGTTCGCAAGCGGCGAGGTAGGATTGAAGCTCGGCGAGCGTGCTGGCCCGGCGGCGGTGGCGCCATTGGGCCAGGTTGAGCAAGGTGCAGGTAGACGCGTCGGTCACGCGGGCCCAAGGTCGCCGGAGGAGATCCATCTCAGGCCCGTCCCTTCCGCCGCTGGGGCGTTTGCGGAAGGCATTCCATAGGAATCATCTGTTCGCGCACCGTGCGCGTGTAGAGTTCTTGCAGAGTTTTCGCGAGCAGTGCCTCGAACTTTTCTCGGGCTGCCGCCTTGTCCCCGCCACTGGCCGGCGGCGGAAGAGGAGGGCCGAATACGACCCAGACCTTCGTGCGGCGGAATGGGATGTACTGGCGAGGTGCGTAGAGCGCATCGGTGCCGATGATCACACACGGTAGTACGGGTGCGCCGGTCATCTGGGCCAGCGCGGCCACGCCGGGTTTTAGCGGCGCGCCCTCAAGCACCGAATTGGGTCCGGTGCGCAGGCCGCCTTCCGGA
>JBAXCT010000275.1:0-3197 GCA_037141375.1 Chthoniobacterales bacterium
GAGCTTGCGGTTGTGCGGCAGGGTGAAGAAGTCGCGGATCGAGCGGGCCATCACCTCGCCCACATCCTCGGTCGATTCGAGTTCCTCTGCGCCAGCGGCAGCCAGCCGATCCAGCGTTTGGAATTTGTCGGCCAGCTTGCGCGCGGCGGCCGAACCCACGTGGATGATGCCGAGCCCGAACAGCAGGCGCCACAGCGGCTGCGCCTTGCTGCCGTTGACCGCAGCGAGCAGGTTGGACGTACTTTTCTCACCCATGCGTTCGAGTGCGGAGACCTCTTCGGCCCTCAGCGAGTAGATATCCGGCAGCTTCGCGACCAAACCCGCGCTGACCAACTGGTCGACCGCCGCCTCGCCCAGCCCCTCGATGTCCATCGCGCCGCGCGCGGCGAAATGCTCCAGCCGGCGACGGATCTGTGCGGGGCAATCGGGATTGACGCAGCGCACCGCGGTGAGATCCGGATCGCGCGCCACTTTGCTCTGGCAGGACGGGCACTTCTCCGGCATGTGGAACTTTTTTTCCCGTCCGTTGCGCGCCTTTGTGTCGACGCCGACGACAGCAGGAATAACTTCGCCCGCCTTCTCGACGAAAACGTGGTCGCCGATGCGGAGGTCCTTGCGTGCGATCTCCTCCTCGTTGTGCAAGGTGGCGCGTGACACGCGGCTTCCTGCGATCTGCACCGGCTCGAGTTCGGCCACCGGGGTGAGCGCGCCGGTCCGCCCGACCTGCACGGTGATGTCGTTGAGGCGGGTGCGCGCCCGCTCGGGTTCGTATTTGTAGGCCATGGCCCAGCGCGGCGCCTTGGAGGTGCTTCCGGTCTGCTCGCGTCGCCGGAACTCGTCGAGCTTGATGACCGCACCATCGGTCTCGAAGGCGAAGTCGTGCCGGATTTTTTCCAGGACAGCCACCGCCTCGCGCACGCCATCGGCAGAGTCTGCTTCCCAGAATTTCGGAACGCCCGGCAGGCCGACTTCCTTGAACCACCGCAGGAGTTCGGCCTGGGTGGGCGGAACCACGCCGCCTTCAACTGCCCCAATCCCGTAGAAGACGGCGCTCAGCCCTCGGTGGGCCACGATCGATGCATCGAGCAGCTTGAGAGATCCGGCGGCGGCATTGCGTGGATTGGCGAAGAGCGCTTCGCCTTCCTTCTCCCGCTCGGTGTTGAGCGCGGCGAATTTTTTCTTCGGCAGATAAACTTCGCCGCGGATCTCGAGCAGCGCAGGCGCTTTTCCCTCCAGGCGCAGCGGAACCTGGCGGATGGTGCGGATGTTTTGCGTGACATCGTCCCCCGTCCTGCCGTCGCCGCGCGTGGCGGCGAGATCGAGCAGTCCGTCGCGATAAGTCAGCGAAAGCGCAACCCCGTCGACCTTCGGCTCGATGGTCCAACGCAGCTTGATGCCGGGTAGTAATTTTTCCACGCGCGCAAGAAAAGCGTCGGCCTCCTCCAACGAGTAAGTGTTGTCGAGGCTTTGCATCGGCACGCGGTGGCGGACCTGGGCGAAGCCTTCAAGGGGTTTGCCCGCCACGCGGCGCGTCGGCGAGTCCGCGGATTGCAATTCCGGGTGCACTTCTTCCAGGTCGCGCAACTCGCGGAGCAAGGCGTCATATTCCCGGTCGGAAATGGCCGGTGAGGCCTCCTCGTAATAGAGCCGGTCGTGGCGCGTGATTTCGCGCCGCAGTTCACGGACGCGGGACAAGGAGGACGAGGAGGGCATGGGTCGGGAGGGTAAATAATGCCCCGGTCGATGCCCCGAGGAAATCCGCAATCCAGTCATAAATATCCCCGCCGGAGCGCCCCGGCGTGAAAAGTTGGCTCGCTTCGTCCGTGGCCCCGAAGAGGCCGAGCAGGATAATGGCAGCGATGATCCGGGTTGCGGTTCCGCCGGGCCAACTGACGCGCAGGGCGCTGGCCGCGAGCCAACCGCCCACCATGAACGCGGCAAAATGGTTGAATTTGTCGGAGGCGATGAAGGCGGCCGATGGCAACTGCTGCGGACTAAGCGAGGAGAGCCAAAGGATGGTTGCTGCCCAGGCAAGGAGGGCGCACCACAAGATTGAAGCCAGAAGATATCGCGGCACGCGCACACAAAACACGGACGACCGACCGCGGGCAAGCCCCATGCTGGCGAGAATTTGCGATCAAGCCATTCTCCGCCCTGAGTGTTCAGGCTATGAACATCATACCGTAAGGTTGGCACGACATCTGCTGCTCTCTCATCATCCGCTCATCGCGGGTGAGGATAAGGAGAGCAGATCTCCGCAGCCTGGTCGGTTCAATGCATGGCGGGTCCGGGGGGAACCTCTTGCTGAAACCGGCCAGGCTGTTCTGCTTTCAAGCTTCGCTCAAAGATCAGGCCATTGCGGCAGGTGCTCTGCGAGCGGTTCGCGAAAAATTTCCACTTTCGCCCCGAGCCCCACGCAGTTGAAGAGAGCGACGACGTCCTTCGAGCGCATACGGATGCAACCGTAACTCACCGGCTGCCCGATGTTGCACTCCTCCGGCGTGCCATGGATGTAAATGTTGCGGGAGAAGCTGTTGCGGTTGCGCCCTTCCATCCCTTGCAGCCAAAGAATCCGCGTCACGATCGGATCGCGTCCGGGGGCGTTTATAGGCAGAATCTCACCGGTGAAACGGCGCGACTTCAAGACGGCTCCCTGCGGCAGACCATCGCCGATTTTCTTGGCCACCCGATGCCGCCCCAAGGGCGTGCCGTAGCTTCCCTCGCGCGAACTCAGACCGAACTTCGATGTGGAGATCGTGTAGATCGCAATGGGTTGGCCTTCGTCCGTCACGACCATCTTTTGATCGGCCACGCTGATGTGCATGACGTGTCGGTTGTCGTATTGGCTGCAAGAGCTCAGGACTAGCGGCAGTGCCGCAAGAAGCAGAAGGGCTTTCCGTCTCATCCGGCGCAACTTAGCACGCCATACGATCAGGCAAAGAGCCAATCGGTTGGGGCATGGTGCCGGCTACCGCTCCGTCTCGCGGCAGAATTTTTTGAAAAACCTTTCCGCCCCCTTAGCAAAGTTTGGCCAGAGTGTATCTGCAAACAATTCATGGCTAACAATTGATATTGATAACAATCCCCCGGAAAAATGTCCCCGAAGATTTTTTGAACATCCGCCCCCCGCTGCGGTCAAAGTTATCGGTTTGGTTTGCGCCAAGAGCCGCCAGGCCGGTCAGTTTTCTTGTTTTCTG
>JBAXCT010000276.1:0-3171 GCA_037141375.1 Chthoniobacterales bacterium
CGCCCGTCTCCTCGACGATCATGCGGAACAAACGATCGCCCTGCTCGCGGTTGGTTTCGCGGCTCTGCTCGGAGGAATCATCGCCCGGCACGAAGCGCGGCAATTCGCCGCCGGTCATTGCTTTGGCTTCGTCCTCGTTGAGCGGGAGAAATTCCGCGTTGCGATTGGGGCGCCACGGGAAGCTGTAGATGCGGAAAAATCCGAGCGCGTGGTCGACGCGCAGGAAATGGAAAATTTCCATCGTGGTGCGCAAGCGCTGACGCCACCACGCATAGTCGTCCTTGGCCATCTCATGCCAGTTGTAGAGCGGGAAGCCCCAATTCTGTCCCCACTTCGCGGTGAAAGGATCAGCAGCGAACACCTTTTCCGGCGGCGCGCCGGCGGAACGCGTCAGGTCGAAAATCTCCGGCTGCGCGAAGACATCCGCACTAAAAATGCTTACGCCCACCGGAACATCGCCGACCAGCGCGACGTTCCGCTCGTCGCCGTAGGCCTTGAGCTGCGACCACTGGCTGTAGGCCACCCACTGGACGTAGGAGAAAAATTCGCGCAGTGCCCGCACTTTTCGTTTGTCGGCGGGCGAAGCGGAGACCAGCCATTTTTTCGCCGCGGCGCAGGTGCGCTGCTTCTTCGGCCAGAGGTCGGTGTTCTCGTTCTCGGCGTGTATCCGCACGAGCGCGCGGAAGAGCGTGTAGGACTCGAGCCAAGTTTTGTTTTCTTTCGTCCAAGCCGCGAACTCATTGGCGCGCTTAGTCTTCTCCTTCAGCTGCGAGGATCTGAATTTTTTCCAAGCCGCCTCGAGAAGTTCCCGCTTGAGCGCGCGCACGCCGCGGTATTGCACGTTCCCCGCGCGCAGGGCCTCGATGTCGTGCCCGGCGCAGATGTTTTTGTAGTCCGCGGCGGACAGATCCTTCATCGCCTTGGGGTTGGTCGCGATGGTTGTAGGGTCGAGCGCGAGGGAACTGATGATGTTGTAGGGACTGTTGTCGCCGCCGGTTTCGTTGATCGGCAACACTTGCACGAGGCCGAAGCCGTGGGCCGATGCCCAATCGATAAACTCTTTCAGTGATTCGGTGTCGCCGATGCCCAAATCGCTCTGGCTGCGCAGGGCGAAGAGTGGAGTCAGAATGCCGGACAACTTACGGTCGGGTGAAATGTTCATAAACAGAAAAAACTCATATTGGCCCGAATCCTCTCTGTCCGGAAGACCAAAAGCAGCTGTCGGCGCGAGTTGGTGGTCGCTTCTTGTTTGTTGCTTGCGCCTTGGGGCGCACCGCTATACACATTCCTGCCGAGTCCGAGTCACACTCCATTTATGTCCAATCTTACCAAACGCGATATGGTGGTCAGCATCTCCGAAGAAGTCCGTATCACCCAGCAGCAAACCTTCGCTGTGATCCAAAAGACGCTCGAGCACATCACCGACAGCCTGGCCGAGGGAAACAACGTGGAGTTGAGAAACTTCGGCGTTTTTGAGGTCCGCCTGACCAAGTCGCGCGTCGGTCGCAACCCGAACAAACCCGAGACAGATGTGATTATCCCAGCCCGCGCCACGGTGAAATTCAAGGCGGGCAAGATCATGCGTCAGCGCGTCCTGCTCCGCACGGAGCAACTGAGCAAAGCGACCCCGTAAGGCTGGCCGTCTCCGCGCTTTTTTAGCCGAGAGGGCATTTGGCGCGTTGCCTCGCGCTCATCTTTGATTATCCTACCCGGTCGCCATCCGGGTCCGCCCCGGAGCGTGCGGTCCGCGATGTCTTCCCGTCACCAAAACATTACCGCGCAAAACCCGGAGGCCACCCTCCTGCGCGTGCGCGGCGCGCGGCAGAATAATTTACGCGGCATCGACCTCGATCTGCCCCGTGGATTGCTCCATGTCATCACGGGACCGAGCGGTTCGGGCAAATCATCGCTCGCCTTCGACACGATCTATGCGGAGGGCCAGCGCCGCTACATCGAAACCTTCTCGCCCTACACGCGGCAATTTTTCGACCGCATGGACAAACCGCGCGTCGACTCGATCGAAGGTATTCCTCCGGCCATCGCCATCGAGCAGTCGAACAACGTCAAAACAACGCGTTCGACTGTCGGGACGATCACCGAGATCAACGACTACCTGAAGCTTTTGTTCCCCCGCCTCGTTCAGGCCTCATGCCCCGCGTGCCGCCGGGCGATCCAGCCGGAAACTGCACGAGGCATTGTCCGGCAAATCACCGGGCAAGCCCCGGACCAGCAACTGCTCGTGACTTTTCCCGTCGGCACGGGTGATCTTGAGAAAAGAACGCCGGCCGAATTTTTCGACTTTCTCAAGCAGCAGGGCTACCTGCGGATCTGGCTGGGAGGACGCATCGTGCGCGCGGACGAAGCACCGCCCGCCGAACCGCTTCCGGCCGTCGTCCACGTGGTGCAGGACCGCGTGGCGGCCTCCGAGGAAACCCGGTTGACCGAAGCCGTCGAAACCGCACTGCGTCTGGGCAAAGGCCGGGTCATCGTGATCGACGCCGTGACCGGCGAAGCCAAGCCCTTCTCCGCCGGATGGCACTGCGCGTGGTGCGACGTCGACATCCGGCCCCCGACGCCCGGACTCTTCAGCTTCAACCATCCGCTCGGTGCATGCCCCGAATGTCGCGGATTCGGCCGTGTGATCGGATTGGATTTGCTACGCATCATACCGGACCGATCGCGCACCCTTGCCGAGGGGTTGGTGAGGCCGTTCCAGAGCGGCATGGCACAGGAATGCCAAGCCGATCTCGTGCGCCATGCACGACGCAAACAAATCGACCTGCACTGCCCCTTCGAAAACCTTCCCGCCGCGGACCAGAAATGGGTCATGGAGGGTGAACGCCAGCCGGGCGAGGCCGTGCACGAAGTATGGGACAGCGGACGCTGGTACGGGGTGAAGGGGTACTTCGAATGGCTCGAGAGCAAAACCTACAAGATGCATGTCCGCGTGCTGCTCAGCCGCTACCGCAGCTACAACGAATGTCCGAAGTGCGCCGGCGGACGTTTCCAGCCGGAGACGCTCAACTTCCGGCTGCCCGGCACCGGCGGCGAATCTCTCACCCTGCCCGAGATCGCCTCGCGCCCCATCAGCAAACTTCGTGAATTCCTCGCGGGCGTGCACATCGCGGGCGGTGACCGAACCGCGCGGCTCCTCCACGACCAGGTCACCTC
>JBAXCT010000277.1:0-3150 GCA_037141375.1 Chthoniobacterales bacterium
GCGTTGATCTGGTCGCGGTGGAAGGCGATGTCCTGCGGTTGCGCAAAAACGGGGACTTTATCATGGTCGGCCACCGCCACCCACGGCTGGAGGCAGGCGATCCTGCCTTGAAATTGCGCCAGATTCTTTCACTCTTGCAGCAATTGTGAGCTTATTAACCCGACCCGCGGCAGCCTTGGCGGCCCTACTCTTTCTTGCGTCCGTCTCGCGCGGCGCCCCGCCCCAGCAGCAA
Organism: Chthoniobacterales bacterium; assembly: GCA_037141375.1. Lineage (GTDB taxonomy): Bacteria > Verrucomicrobiota > Verrucomicrobiia > Chthoniobacterales > JACTMZ01 > JACTMZ01. The sequence goes on from JBAXCT010000277.1 coordinate 233, forward strand.
ACGCCGGAAAAAATGGTCGATGGTATTGCCGCCGTGGTGAACTCCAATGTCATCACCTACGGACAGGTGCGCGAACTGCTTATGTTCCGTCAGCGCTCGCTCGGTGATGCACCTTCAAGCCCGGAAGCGCGGGAAAAAATGAGGGAGTCGCAGGAGGCGGCCATCAAGGATCTCGTCGATCGCCAACTCATCATTGATGAATTCAAGCACAACGAATTCCAGATCCCCGATTACGCTATTGATGACCGCATGAACACGATCATCCGCGAGGAGTTCGGCGGGGACCGGACCGCCTTTGTCCGCACGCTCAAGGCGCAGGGGTTCAGCCTCTCGCGCTTCCGCGAAGTGGAGCGCGAGAAAATCATCGTGCAAGCCATGCGCCAGCGAGCTGTGCGCACCGATTTTATCATCTCGCCCGAGAAGATCGAGAGCTACTACCGCAAGAATATCGACAAATATTCCAGTCCCGAAGAGATCCGCCTGAGCATGATCGTGCTGCGGCCCCAGACGGGCGAAGTCGATGATCCGGTCGGCGCCGCACGCTCGGTGGCCAAGGAGATCCGCACCAAGCTGGCCGACGGAGCCGAGTTCGCCGGGATGGCTCAGATGTATTCGCAGGACAGCACTGCAGAAACAGGAGGCGATTGGGGTTGGATCGATCGCAAGACGCTGACCTCGGACCTCAACAATGTTGCCTTCAAGCTGAGGCCCGGCGAATTGAGCGAAGTGACCCAAGTGGGTGATGCCTTTTACATCATGCGCGTCGAGGCGCGCAAAGCGGCGGTGACCAAACCGCTCGCCGAAATGCGCGACGAGATCAGCCGGAAACTCTACGAGGAAGAACGGCTCCGGCTCCAGCAGGTGTGGATCGACGGCCTGCGCAAAAAGGCCTACGTGAAAATCTATTGAGCGCGCCGGCCCGACCTGTTCTCGGTATCACCATCGGCGACCCCGCCGGCATTGGCCCGGAAATTGTCGCAAGCTGTCTTGCCGATCCTGCACTTCCGGCTGCCTGCGACATCCGTGTCATCGGGTCTGCCCGCGGGCATACACCGGGCAGGCCGGACAAAGCCTCGGCGCGCGCGTCATGGGACGCTCTGGAAGAAGCGGCGGCGCTGCTCGCATCGGGCGACATCCAAGGTGTGGTGACGGGACCGGTCAGCAAGGAGAGTCTCCACTCGGCCGGCTTCCCCTTCCCCGGACAAACCGAATTTTTTGCTTCTCGCGCGGGAGTCGATAATTTTGCCATGTGCCTCACTGGTGGCTCCCTCACCGTGGGCCTGGTGACTATTCATGTCCCGCTGCGCGAGGTGCCGCAACTGCTGCGGACGGAGGAGATCGTGCGGATCGGACATCTACTGGCTGACTTTGTCGTACGGCGCTGCGGACGCCGACCGCGCATCGCGGTGGCCGGACTAAACCCGCATGCGGGCGAAGGGGGACTCTTTGGCAGCGAGGAAGCGGAGACCATCGCGCCGGCAGTCCGGGAACTGGCCCGCGGTGGTGACTTCACCGGTCCGCACTCGCCAGACACCGTGTTCCACCGCGCGGCGCAGGGCGACTACGACGGGGTTCTCTGCATGTATCATGATCAGGGGTTGATCCCGCTCAAGTTGCTGGCGTTCGACTCAGGCGTGAACGTGACGCTCGGCCTCCCCTACCCACGCACCAGCCCGGATCACGGTACGGCATTCGATATCGCCGGCACCGGTCGGGCCAGTGGCAACAGCATGCTGGCGGCGATCAAACTCGCCGCGGAATTGCTGTAGGCTCTCGCCTGCAGCTTCCCGTAACCCGCATCTTTGAACCCTCAACTTTTTAGATCATATAGTCCGACTCGCCCGACTGCTCGTGCAGTCCGCACTCGCGCTTGAGCCCGCTGAAGCGCGTGTCCTCGGGACGCATGCCATCGGCATAACGCGTCGTGCTGTGCGTGTCTCCCACACTGACGTAGCCCTGCTCCCAGAGCGGATGATAGGGCAGATCATGCTCGCGCAGGTAGGCGTAGACCTCACGATCGCTCCAATCGATGATCGGATGAACTTTGAGGATGCGGTTCTGCTGCTTGACCACGGACAATTCCTCGCGGGTCGAAGCATGCTCGCGGCGCAGGCCGGTGAGCCAGACGCGCGCATCGAGTTCACGCAGGGCGCGGTTCATCGGCTCAACTTTGTTGATGCGCCCATATTTCTCCAATCCCTCGATGCCCTGCTCCCACAGCTTTCCGTAGAGCGCCTCCTGCCGCGCCGGCGTCATGACCGGGCTGTAGACTTTAAGGTTTATTCCAAGCCGCGCGGTCAGCTCCTCGGCAAACTGATATGTCTCGGGAAAAAGGTAACCCGTATCGATAAAGACGACCGGAATCTGCGGATCGAGGCTGGTGGCCAAGTGGAGCATGACCGCGGACTGCACGCCGAAGCTGGTGCTCAGGGCCACATGGCCGCGAAACTCCTCCAGAGCCCAGCGGATGCGGTCGGACGCAGACCGCGACTCGAGGTCGCGGTTCAAGGTGTCGAGATCGATTTGGTGTGCGGTGGCCGGCACGGGACGGGTCATGGCGAGTCGTGCCAATTAACCCTTCGGAGCCTCCGGGGCAAGGAGCAACTGGCACCGTTTGCGCTTGAGGCGATGGCTCCCCCTTTTTAGGGTAGCCGCCCCATGTCCGTCCTAATTGTCGGTTCCATCGCGCTCGATGACGTGAAAACGCCGGTCGAGGAACGTTTTGATCTCCTCGGAGGCTCCGCCTCCTACGCTGCCGTGGCGGCCGGTTATTTTTCGCCGGTCAACTTGGTGGCCATCGTCGGCGAGGACTTTCCGGCTGATCACTGGAACTTCCTGCAGAGCCGCGGCATCAACCTCGAGGGCGTGCAGCGCGCGCCCGGAAAAACCTTCCGCTGGTCCGGCGAATACATGTGGGA
>JBAXCT010000278.1:0-3134 GCA_037141375.1 Chthoniobacterales bacterium
CCTGCGCCCAAGCTGGCATCCAAGGAGTGACTTTTGCCGGAGCGAACGGGGAGGAGGAATGAGCAAATCCATCCAAGATCCTCCGACCGGACAAAAAAGCCGGGTCAGGGGTATTATCGTGATGGTGGTTCTTGTCAGCCTTGGGATTCACGTGGTGGCGGGGATCATCGCCGGCGTGGTTATCGTTGCGCGTTACCTCACCGAACCGCCTGCCGTATTCAAAGCGGTCAAAGACATCCGCATCCCGGCTCAAGACCGTGAGCATCGGATGAACATGGCCGCCTATGACGGTGGAGCGGCCAAGCCCGCGTTCACCGACAAAATGGCCTCGGCCCGGCCGACCGAGTTTGCCCTGCCGGATATTCCGCAAATGCCGATGGATGCCGTGACCGAATTTGATCCGAGCGGACTCGTGGCGGACCAAGTGGCCAGCATCGGTAGCGAGGCCGGCATCGGCTCCGGATTTGGCTCGGGCTCGGGTGGGGGCGGGAGCGGCAAAGGCGGATCAGCGATGGACTTCTTGGGTCTTCCGGGAACGGGTCAGAGGATTATTCTCATCTTTGATGTTTCCACCAGCGTCACAAACGCCCTGGAAAAAGCCGGAGTGCCGATGACCGTGATCAAAGACAAGATCAGGGACCTGCTGAAATCGCTGAGCATTAACACAACGTTCGGTATCGCCCAGTTCAGTCGTCAATTCGCTTTCTTCAAAACAGAACTTGTGCCGGCCAGCGACCCCAATCGCGCCGCAGCTCAAGCTTGGCTGGACACATGGTTTTCTACCGGCGGAGTATTGAAGTCGAACACACCCAATCTGGTTTCCGAAAGAGTTGGCTTCATTGGTGTGCTGAATGAAGCGTTCAAGCTTAAGCCGGACCTTATCTACATCGTGGGAGATGGAAGTTTTCAACGGGGCGGTGGCAGCGGTGAGCAGATCTCCTTCGATGAGATCAATTCCACACTCAAGGAACTTCAAAAGTCCCTCCGTGAACCGGCGACCATTAATTTCATCGGGGTCGGCATGCGCGATACCAACCGAAAGGAAATACGCCGCATTATTTCCGCCCAAGGAGGCATTGGCCGCTTCAAGGAGCTTGAAACGAAGCAGTAGCAAGTTCCTGCTGGTCGATAAGCCCCGGCACGCTTAGAACTTTGAGCATGTTCGGAATTCTGGAGAAACTCCTCCTCCTGCAGGAGCGCGACCAAAAGCTGCAGGCGTTTCTCCATGAGATCAACGGCGTGCCCGGGGAAAAAGCAGCCTTGCAGAGAGAGTTGGATACGGCTCAGCGCACGCTGGAAAACGACAAGGGCCGCGCCACGCAGATCGAGGTCGAGCGCAAACGGCTGGAAGTCGAGGCCGACGGCAAGCGGACGCAGATCGCCAAGTACCGCACCCAGCAGTTCGAGACTCGCAAGAATGAGGAGTACGCCGCCCTCAAGCACGAAATCGAGCGCGCCGAGAGCGACATCAGCACGATTGAGGACCGCGAACTCGACCTCATGCAGGAACTCGAGGACCTCAAGCCGGCCATTGCCTCAGCCGAGCAAAAATACGCAACAGAAAAAGTCCGTGTTTCGACCCTCATGAAAAACGCCGACGACAAAGTCGGAGTGCTGCAGGGCCGCGCGGATGAACTTCGCGTCGAGCGCGATGCCATCGCCGCTGAGGTCAGGGCGTCCGACGAGGATCTCCTTGATCTCTACGAAAAACTTTTCCGCACGAAGATGGGGCGTGCCGTCGTGCCGCTTGAGGGAAACCACTGCTCCGGTTGCCATATGACCGTCACCCCCGCCACCCTCCGCGATGCGCGGGTGGGGGCGAGCGTGGTGTCCTGCGAGCAGTGCGGGCGGATTGTCTACGCGATGCCCGAGTAGGCAAAGTTAGCTGCCCCTCGGGGAGAATTCTTCGCGGAACTTGCCGACGAAACTTTGCGTCGGCCAAGCGCACGCCTCGCCAAAGGCGCAGATCGTGCGGCCGGCGATCCGGTCAGCGATGCCGACCAGCTGCGATGCGTCGGTCGGTTTTACGTCCCCGTGCAGCATGCGCGTGGTGACCTTGGACATCCAGAGGCTTCCCTCGCGGCAAGGGGTGCATTGCCCGCAGCTCTCGTGGGCATAGAACTCGTTGATGTTGTTGAGTACCCAGAGCATGTCGCGTGAATCGTCGAGGATCATCACGCCCGCACTGCCGATCATGGAGCCGGCGGCTGCCAGGCTGTTGGCGTCCATGACGAGATCCATCAGATCCACTTCAACCGTGACCTCGGCGCCGTCAGGTCCCTTGCCTTTCATTTTGAATTTTTCGCCCGCCCGGAGCACCTTGGCCGAGCTGCCGCCGGGGATGATGGCCTTCAATCTGCGTCCGGGTTTGAGTCCGCCGCAGATCTCGTTGATGAGTTGTCCCACGGTGACCTGCCCGCAGCCCAGCTCGTAATACCCGGGGTTGACCACATCGCCGCTAACGCAAAGCGTGCGGGTTCCGCCGTCGCCCGCCGAGCCGAGCTTGGCGAATTCTGCCGCGCCCATCGCGATGATGTGCTTCACGTGGCAGAGGGTCTCGACGTTGTTGACGATGGTCGGGCAGTTGTAGAGGCCGAAGACCGCGGGGAAGAAGGGCGGCTTGATCCGAGGGTAGGGGCGCTTCCCCTCGAGCGACTCGAGGAGGCTTGTTTCCTCGCCGCAGATGTAGGCTCCCGCGCCCTGGTGCACGTAGATGTCGCAGTCGAATCCGCTGCCGAGCACATTTTTGCCGATAAAACCATGCTCGCGCGCTTCGGTGATCGCCTTCTCCATGATGCGTGCCGCTTCGGGAAACTCGCAACGGATGTAGATGTAGCTGAGGTTCACGTTGAGCGCCCAAGCGGCGATCATCATGCCTTCGAGCAACTGGTGCGGATCCTCGTGGAGAATGTAGCGGTCTTTGAATGTCCCCGGCTCGGACTCGTCGCCGTTGACCACGAGGTAGTGGGGCTTGCCGTCTGCGCGGCGGATGAACCCCCATTTGACGCCAGTGGGGAATCCCGCGCCGCCGCGTCCGCGGAGGTTGGAGGCTTTGACTTCCGCGGTGATTTCCTCCGGCTTCATCGCCATCGCTTTTTTCAGCGAATCGTAGCCGCCGTGCCGCAGGTAGCAGG
>JBAXCT010000279.1:0-3130 GCA_037141375.1 Chthoniobacterales bacterium
CGAGGATCAGGACAAGTCCGTGCGACGGGTTTTTCAGGCCCTGCGCATCGAGGTGAACGACGAGTTTTCCGCGCTCGATTCCCTCCTGCGGTCCCTTCCACATTGTCTGGCTCCCGGCGGACGCGTCGCCATCCTGACCTTCCATTCTGGAGAGGACCGGCGTGTGAAGAAGGCATTCCGATCCGCACACCGCGAAGGTATGTATCGTGAAATTGCCCGCGATGTCATTCGTGCCTTGCCCGAGGAGCGGCGTGCCAACCCGCGCTCCACGTCGGCGAAGCTGCGCTGGGCTGTCCTCTGAACCTCAGTGCTTGCCGGCGAGAAAATCGGCTGCCACTTTAGAGCTACGGTGGCCGAAGCCAGAAAAGGCAACACTTGGGAAAGTTCCAGTTTCGGCTTTTCGGCGGCAACGGCATTTTCTCCATCGACCTTCATCACGGCAATGGCATCAGCCATTACTACGATCCCCTTCTTGATGCCCTGCAAATCGTCGTCCTTCCCAGTGAGTGCCAGCAACAGAAAGAAATCCGTCATGGACCGCACCGCGACCTCGCTCTGACCCATCCCGACGGTTTCGATCAGCATCAGATCATCCGAATCGAGTGGTCACGGTGCGGCAGCGGCAACTGCATCAACTCCGCCGACTCCCCCGCATGATGCGGCGCCGTGCTCTCCACCAAAGTGATGGCCTTCGCCAACATGGTGGTATTGCATGCCCTTGCACCAGCGGCGCAATCCGAGACTGGCAGTGCAACAGTGCTCGTAGCGGACTGTATAGGCGGAAATTGAACCACTCACAAAACCGGGCCGGGTGGAAGATCGGCGGACGGTTCCGCGTTTGACACAACTGGTCGGTTGAGTAGGCTAGTTGCATGAAGCTCACTCCGAGCCTGCAGCAAATAGGAGCTTACGAGGCCAAGACCAACCTTTCCCGTCTCCTCCGCCAGACCCGCGCCGGCAAATCATTCATCATCACGCAGCGCGGCAAGCCCGTGGCCGAACTCAAACCCGCACCGGTCAAACGCGGCAAGGCTGGGCGCGGTGACATGAAGGGCAAGATCTGGGTCGCCGACGACTTCTGCGAACCTATAGGGGAGATGCGCGAATACATGGAGTAGCGCATGCGCTACCTGCTCGACACCCACGTGCTTCTTTGGTGGCGCGCCGACGACTCGCGCTTGCCGCACCGCTGGGACCCCATCCTCGGCAACACCGACATCCACGACATCGTCTTCAGCGTGGCTTCACTCTGGGAGATCGCCATCAAACGAGCCCTCGGAAAACTGGACTTGGGCATTGATGTGTCCGATTTTTCCCGGCAACTGCAAGAGGACCACGGTTTCCGCGTGATCGGCATCGAAACCGCGGCACTGGATCTGCTGTCCACACTTCCCCATCACCATGGCGATCCCTTCGACCGCCTGCTTATTGCCCAAGCTCTGGAAAGTGGAGCCATCGCCGTGACCAACGACCGAAACTGGAAACAATACCGCTGCAAGGTGCGGTGGTGAACTGGCTTAGAGCAGCAACGCTCAGTAACCGTCGCGACTTTCACCGGAATGATGCTCACGCGGAAACAGACGGCATCTACAGTTTTGTTCCAAGGTCGGCCACGATACGCATCGAGGCCTCGGGCGGGTAGATGTAAGTGTTCCTCACCATGTAATCCTTGAGGATGTCGTTCTGGATGGTGCTGGTCAATTTTTCGGAGGCGTATCCTCGGTGCGCGGCGAGCTCGAAGGCCACACTCAAACCCATCTTCCCAGCCGCCAGATTGCGACGGTAAAAGGCGTTGCCGTCGCGCGCGGTAGAGAATCCGGCATATTCGCGGATGGTCCACGGGCGCGGGACATCCATCGTGGCGTGCGGTCCGCGCAGGTAGGGCGATAGACCCGCGGCGAACCCGAGATGGGAGCATGTGGCGAGACCGGTGATGCGATAGAGCGGCTTTATCCCGATCTTCTCCATCGTCTGCTCCGGCGGTCCGGCGGACGTCGCAACCGCTGGAAACTCGGCATCGGCCAGCGCGCCGAGCGCGGGACGGGCACGCTCACAAGCGGACTCATCGAGCTGCATGGTCAGGCCTTCGACCAACCAAGCGCCGCCAGCCGCATCGGCAAAGTGGTATTCCTCACGCAGGATCCGCTGGGTATTGAGGGCTACTCGCCGCGCCAACTCTCCGGACTCGCCCTCGCGCTCCTCGAAGGGCAGAACCTCCAGGCTGTCGCACCCGCCAAGAACGCGCCGCAAGATAACACGGCCTTTCGCACGATGTTAGCGTCGATCGCGTAGCACCATTTCGGTGAACTCGCCGCGCCTCATAGCTACCGAAAAACCTATGCCCGATCCGGGCATGCCGCAGCGAAAAGCCGGCCCGGCTACTTGAGCACCGCGCCAGTCAGAGCAGGCAGGGTCAGTTCGACCTCATCTCCACTTTGTTCGGCTTTGATACCCATACCGTCGCCAGTATCGAAGAGAAGTTCCGACGCGGACGATTTGAATTTCACGGTCTGAGGCTCACCCGAGCGGTTGAGCGCAACAACACGGAGATCCGTGCCTGTCCCGCGGCTGTAGATGAACACATTCTTCTCGTCGTCCGCTGCGAGAATTTGAAAGTCCGGAGTTTGGAAGGCGGGATTGGCCTTGTGCATGGCCAGCACCCGGCGGACAGAGGCGTGCAGCGCTTGGTCGACATTCGGGTCGTCCTCCGGACGCGGGCGTCCGCGCGGATCGATTTTTTCTATGTCCATCTTGAGATCATCCCAGGGCATCGGTTTGCGACAATCCGGGTCATCGCCTCCCCACATTCCTGCCTCCACGCCGTAATAAAACATGGGCGCGCCGACATAGCTGGCCTGGAACAGGATGATGAGTCGCTGGATCGCCCTTTCCTCCGCGTTCGGTTCGCGCAGTAGGTAGGCCGGATTGCTGCGCGCGGAGTTGCCGGATTCGTCGTAATCGAACTTTTCCGCATTGGTATAGCGGCCGGTGGTGTTGCGATTGACGATCATCTGGGCCATGCGGTCCGTGTCATGCGAGTCGGTCAAGTTCCACATAGCCAGTTGCACAGGAACGGGCAGCTGCCCTCGCCGCTCATCGAGCATCGCGCCGAACTGCGAAGCCTTGATGC
>JBAXCT010000280.1:0-3129 GCA_037141375.1 Chthoniobacterales bacterium
CATCTGCGCATCGCCTTCCTTCTTGCATTCGTTTTTGAAGCCCGTGAAATCGCCGGCGATCGTCGTCTGCAGAAGCGTCTTGGCTAGCGACAAGGGCCGCGGCGGGGATTCCACATGTGCCGCGACAGGCGCAGGTACAGGAACCTCGGGCCGGGGGGATGAAAGGCTGAAAAACAGCGCTACAAAAACCATGGAAACGACGACCAAGGTGGCCAAGAGATCAAGGCGCTTCATCGCACCAGCATTGCCAGGAAATGACTTTTGTCGAGAAAGTGAGGTAGGCCCATCGGGCGTTGATACTGCCCTAGAAAGAGCGTTGAGAGTTTATGGTTGAGAACCGGAGTCCGCCGCGGCGGACGGAGACAGGTCGCCGCGGCGACCAATTGAGGGTCTGAAAGCCAACGACTTGTCGATCCGGGCGTACTCACCCCCAGAGCAAGGCAAGCCGATAACATGAATTTCTCATGTTCAGTCCCTTAGCCACTCAGCTTTCAACTACGATTTTAGGTTTATCCTGCCCCCCTATCGTGAGAAAAAAGCCGCCTTGGAGGAACTGCGGACCCACAAGCACGGTCAAGATCTCACGGCAGCGGCTACGAGCGGACGAATTTGAAGAAGGCCCGGGCGCTCCGCTCAGTGTCGGCGGCGACTTTTTCGAGGCTTTCGCCGCGCAGCTGCGCGATCTTTTCGGCAACGAGGCGGACGTGGGCAGGCTCACAGGTTTTTCCGCGATGCGGCACGGGGGCGAGGTACGGACAATCCGTCTCGACCATATAGCCGCTGGGCGACACCGTCCTCGCCGTCTCCTGCACCAGCGCGGCGTTCTTGAATGTCACGATGCCGGTGAACGAAACGAGATGGCCCATCGCGGCAATTTCGGCGGCGTCCGCGGGCGCACCACCGAAACAGTGGAAGACGCCGCGCAACTTGCCGGTATAAGGGCGAAGGATGTCGAGCGTATCGTGCCATGCCTCGCGCTGGTGGATGATGACGTTGAGGCCAAGTTCGGCCGCAAGATCAAGCTGCGCTTTGAAGGCCTCGGCCTGCGCGGCCTTGGCCGCACCATCGGCGATGGTGGCTTCCGTCGACTCAATGGTTCCGGCCTGCAGGGCGCCGAAGACGGCAGCCTCTTTGCGGTCCGTGGTATCACGACTGGGGAGATGATGGTAATCCATGCCGGTTTCGCCGATGGCCACAACCTTGGGATGGCGCGCCAGATCGGGCAGTTTCTCCAGAAAATCCAGCGCACCCGGTTCCTGCGCCGAACAGGGGTGCAGGCCGACGGCGGCAAAGACATGATCATGGCGCTCGGCGATCTCCAGCGAGCGGCGGCAACTCGCCTCGTCGATGCCTATGGTGATGATGCGGGAGACGCCCGCGTCGCGGGCGCGGCGGAGAACGTCGTCCAACTGCCCTTCGAACTCCGGGAAATCGAGATGCGCGTGGGTGTCGGTGAGCACGGGAGCTACCAGCGCAGGACGGAGGAAGCCCAGGTGAGGCCACCGCCGAAGACGACCATGAGGATATGGTCGCCGCGTTTGATTCGCCCGGTGCGCTGCGCCTCATCCAAGGCGATGGCCACCGCCGCCGCCGAGGTGTTGCCGTAGGACTGGAGGTTGACAAAGAAGCGCTCCATCGGGACGTGGAGTTTGTCGGCGATCGTCTCGATGATGCGAAGATTGGCCTGATGGGGAATGAAGCACTCGATGTCATCCATCGTAAGCCCGGCGAGCGCGATGGCTTCCTTGGCTGCACCCATCATGGTGGTGACCGCGTGGCGGTAGACCTCGCGGCCGGACATCTTCATCGTGTTGGCCTTGCTGCCGATGTTTTCCGCGGTGAGCGGAAGGCGCGACCCCCCGCCGGGCACGCTGAGGATGTCGTCGAGGTTGCCGTTGCTGCCGGAGTGGATGGAAATGATCTCGCCTTGCCCTTCCTTGGCCGGCTGCAGCACCGCCGCACCCGCGCCGTCGCCGAACAGCACGCAGGTGTTGCGGTCGGTCCAATCAATGATGGCGCTGAGTTTGTCCGCGCCGATGACCAGTGCATTCTGCGCCGCGCCGGTGGCGATGAACTGCCGCGCGATCTCCACGCCGTAGAGAAAGCCGGAGCACGCGGCGGAGACGTCGAAGCAGGTGGCCTTCGGCGCGCCGAGGGCTTTTTGCACAAAGCAGGCAGTCGCGGGGAACGCCATGTCGGGAGTGACGGTGGCGACGATGATGAGGTCGAGGTCCCCAGCCTTGACCCCGGCATTCTCCAGTGCTTCGCGACCGGCCTTGATCGCGAGGTCGCTCGTCGCCTCGTTTTCCCCGGCGATGCGGCGCTCCTTGATCCCGGTGCGCTCGGTGATCCACTCGTCGGACGTATCCACCATGCGCTGCAGGTCCGCATTGGTGAGCACTTTCTCGGGAACGTATTTGCCGGTGCCGGCGACGGCCACGGGGCGGAGGACGGAGGAGGTCATTTGCGGGCGTGGAAAGCGGCGATCTCCTCGACGATGCGGGGATTGATTCCGCTCTGGATGGATTCCATGGCCACGCGGATGGCGTTCTTGATCGCTTTCGGGCTGCTCGATCCGTGCGCGATGATGCAAATGCCGTCCACCCCGAGGAGCGGACTGCCGCCGTATTCCTCGTAGTTCGTTCGCTTCTTGATCGTCTGGAATGCGCCTTTGGCCATCATGGCGCCGGCCAGGCGCAGGGGATTTTTCTTCAGCTCGTTTTTGAGCCAGTGGAAGACGGCCTCCGCGGTGGCCTCGCAGGATTTGAGCACTACATTGCCGGTGAAGCCGTCGCAGAGGACGACCTCGACCGGATTTTGAAATAGGTCGTGGCCCTCGATGTTGCCGCGGAAATTCAGACCGCTGGCGCGCAGAAGTTTAAAGATTTCCTTGGTGAACTCGCTGCCCTTCGCATCCTCGCCGCCGATGGACATGAGCCCGATGGCGGGGTTCGAGTAGCCGAGCACGTAGCGGGAGAAAACCGCGCCCATGATGGCGTATTGCAGCATGTGTTCGGGGCGCGCATCGGTGTTGGCCCCCGCATCGATCAGGACGCAGAGGTTGGTCTCGGTGGGCAGCAGGGCGGCGATCCCGGGACGGTCCACGCCTTCGAGGGTGCGCAGCTTGAT
>JBAXCT010000281.1:0-3123 GCA_037141375.1 Chthoniobacterales bacterium
CCCAGACCTCCTCAATGCCATTGAGGCGCTCTACCAACTGAGCTATGACCCCTAAATTGTTCTCCCGTAACGACTTGTGATTTGAGTGATAATGGGATCATTGTCTAAAAACACCCGAAATGCACACCCGACGAAGGGCGTGACACTCCAAATCCAAGCCGAAATTTCAAAAAAACGGACAAACTTTGGCGTGTTTGCCACTGCCAAACGCAGGGATGGAAATGTGCATCAATCGACAGTCGCCTGCAAGAAAAAGAACAGAGCGCAGCAGCGTCTGCAGGCACTTTCATTAGGGTGGGTTGTGTGCGTTAAGCCACGAACCGTGCTCATGGAGCATTTCTGATCGGGCGATTGTTGTGGCGTGTCAGCGAGGGTGAGGATGGCGGGAGATTTGTCCTGAAAGGCCCCAACTTTTTTCGCTTTGGGCGCAGGAAGTCAAATACCCCTATGAGTAGTGGAGTTTGACGGCAAAGCGGTGGCGTCCTGGCAAAAGCTTTTTTACCCGCTGTCCGGGCAGGCGTAATTTCGCCTTCGTCAAGGGGGGGACTACGACCTCGCCTTTCAGGGTCCGACCACGAAGTTCCCACCGGCACTCTGCCCTGCCTTGCGGGGTCTCGAGCTGGCATTCGGCGGAGGTGAGACCGCCGCCCGGCTCGGGGGCGAAGAGGATTTGTCTGTAGGCTGGTGCGAGAGGCCGGATACCTCCGATCATGCCATACATCCACTCGCCCACCGCACCGTAGGCGTAGTGGTTGAAGGAGTTCATGCCGGCATCACCGAAACCATGTTCCTTGGTGTAGCTGTTCCATCGTTCCCACATGGTCGTCGCTCCGTTGCGCACCGTGTAGAGCCATGAAGGATAGTCCTCCTGCAGGAGGATCTTGTAAGCGAGATCGGTGCGGCCGAAGCGAGTGAGCACCGGCAAGAGCAGCGGCGTTCCAACAAAGCCGGTGGTGAGGTGGCAATTCCGCGCCTCAATGAGATCGACGAGATGCACGAAAGCTTTGGCCCGCAGCTTGGCCGGCAGCAGATCGAAGGCGAGTGCGAGCAGATAAGCCGTCTGGCAATGCCCGACCACGCGGCCATCGGGCGTGACGTAAGCATTGCGGAATGCCTCCACGATCTGTGCGTGCAGCTTGCGGAATTTGTGCGCGTCGTCTTTTTTCCCGAGGATCGCTGCGATCTTCGCCATGATGTGTGTGGTGTGCGCAAAGTAGGCCGTGCCCACCAAGTCGCAAGGCACCGGCGCGTTCTGCGCGGTCACCGCGTCGATCGCCAGCCAGTCGCCGTAAGCGGTGCGCGGACGGATCAAGTCCTTGGAGGTGCGCCGCTGATATCCGATCCAGCGCTGCATCGCGTCGTAGTTCTCCGCCAAGATTTCCTTGTCGCCGTAGTGCTGGTAAATCTCCCACGGACAGATCACACCGGCATCGGACCACGCCGCATTGCCGAATTGCTGCGGGCCGTATTTGCCGAGAACATCGGGCGCGACGTCGGGATAAGCACCGTCCGAGCGCTGGCCGTCGCGCAAGTCCTGTGTCCATTTTCGGAAAAAGTCATGCACATCGTAGTGGAAGGCCGCCGTCCCAACGAAGACCTGCGCATCCCCGGTCCAGCCGAGTCGTTCGTCGCGTTGTGGACAATCGGTCGGCAAATCAAGGAAGTTGCCGCGCAAGCCCCAGCGGATATTCAGGTTCAGGCGATTAAGCAACGGATTCGAGCAGCGGAATTTTCCGGTCGGCCGCATGTCGGTGTGCAGCGCAAGCGCAGCAAGAAGCGAAGCCGTCGGCTTCTTGTTCAAACCCGTCACCTCGGCATAGCGAAATCCGTGGAAAGTGAACCGCGGCGTCCATTCCTCGATTTCCCCTCCCCGGCAGATATAGGTGTCGGTCGCGCGGGCCAAGCGCAGGTTTTCCGGTAGACGGTGCCATCGGCGTTGAGCATCTCGGCAAATTTGAGCGTGATCTTCTGTCCGCGCCGCCCGCGGATCTGCAGGCGGCAGAGGCCTGCGATGTTCTGACCGAAATCGAACACATAGATGCCTGGCTTTGGTTCGGTGATTTTCCGCGGCGGCAACGTCTGCGTCACGCGCACCGGTTCGTTGACCTTCGGCGCGACTTCGCCACGGTAGGCAGGGAAAATATCCGCCGGGCGCCAACCGGCAGAGGAAGAGCCCGGGGTGCACCAGTCGCCGCTTTCCTTCCGGGCATCGTAACTTTCGCCGTGGTAGATGTCCGAAAACAAAAGCGGCCCGTAGCGCATCTGCCATTCCCGTCCGGTGGAGACACTCACCTTGCGGCCGTCAGCCAATTCAATGTCCAACCTCGCCAGAATCTGAGGATGGGTCCCGTAATGATTGCGCTCGTTTTTCCAGAGCAGCGTGCCGGTATACCAGCCATCGCCAAGGATCGCGCCGAGCGTGTTATCGCCCGCACGCAACATCTTGGTCACGTCCGCGCTCATCAACTGCACCCGCTTTCGAAAATCCGACCAACCCGGCATGAGAAATTCATTCCCGATCTTTTCGCCATTGAGAAAAAAGTCGGCCACACCGAGCGCAGTCCAGTGCAAGGTGGCATGCCGAACCGGCCCGGGTAAGGCAAAGGAGCGCTTCAGGTAAGGACACGGAGGCTCGCCTTTGGTCGGACGGCGCCGATCGCCGATCCATTTGGCGCCAACGGGAAGTTTGGTCGGGTTCCGCATAAAATTGATCAACGCGCCTCCTCGCGGAGCTTGCGCGGGGTTTCTTCTGCGCGCTGCCGCGTGATCGGGTAGAGCCACATGATAACAATGGCAAGGAGAAGCCCCACGCATTGGAATCCGACCAGGCCGGCCTTCATTTTCCATGCGGTGGATTCATCGAGACCTGTTCGCTCGACGATCTGCGGGTCGTAGCCGGCCGCGGTGGCCATGTAGCCTCCCAGACCAAAGGTCAGCTTCTGTGCGGCCTCGAGGCTAGACCGCTCGGCGCAGAGAAATCGCGTATCGCAAATCCAGCGACGGCCATTGGGAAAAACTGAAGTCATGAAGGAACGCATTGGTGGCGCACAGTACAAGTCTCTATACCAACGAGGGCTTGTCGTTGCACGAAACATCCTGCCATAAGCAAGCAGAATCCTGCCA
>JBAXCT010000282.1:0-3122 GCA_037141375.1 Chthoniobacterales bacterium
AGACGTCGTCTTGATTGACCGTTTTCTTGACCAGCCGCATGCCGAGCAAGCCCGTATAGAAGCGGAGATTCTCAGGTGCGTTCGCCGTGATCGCCGTGACATGGTGGATGCCGTGCAGGTTCATGGCAGTTGTCCGCCGGCGGAGTACTTTCTCACGCGGCGAGTTCCTTTCGCGCTTCGCGCGCGAAGGCGAACGCGGAGGGTTTTTCTTCGCAACCGCGCGAGAAGGCGATGAATTTGAAAGCGCGGCCCATCGTCTCAGGATGAAGCAGTTGCCGCAGTGCGCGCATTTCGCGTTCCTCTCCGGCCGAAAGTTTTGCCTCGGGCATGTCGGGAAAAACACGCGCGGCCAGCGCGGTCAGCGCGTGGTGCTGGTCGGTGAATCCGGCGAGCGAAAGCCCAGCCTCCTCCGCCAGCCCCGCCAATTCCGTGAAGTCGACATGCGCGGTGAGATCCTGCTCGCCGGGATGCAACAGCAGATCCCCGCTGCGTGCGTGCGCACGGTAGGCGGCCAGGGTGCCGTGCGATCTCTCCGCGCAAAAACGCGCCCGCGCGCCGTGGCCGTAGTCGGCGAGCAACATCCAGCCGCCCGCGAGTTTCTCCGCCACGCCCTGCACCCATCCTCGCAGGGCCGGCCGCCATTCCGTCTCGAAGCATTCCGTTTCCGCCGGCAGGGGCGCCGAGTCCAAGCCAGCCGCGGCCGCGGCATCAGCGGCCGGAACTTCGACAAAAACAAATCCGTCGCCTCCGGCCGCGACGCACTTTTCGAACCACGCGCCGTCGTGATGGACGAAAAGTTTGACCGGAAATGCGTCGAGGAGTTCGTTGGCGAAAAAAACGCCGCGGAAGCGGGGCAACTCCGCCTCGTGCCGAACCCAAAGGACTCTCTCCCGCCACGGGGCCAGCGTTTGCTGCTGGGCCGCGCGCAGGCGGTCGAGTGGTTCGACGATGATCGCCGGTCCCTGCCATTCCGGATGCGTGCGATCGAGAACGGCGAGCACGTCTGCCATGAGTTGTCCGTCGTTCGCGCCCTGCTCGACGATCGTGAAGTCCTTCGGGCATCCAAGCATGTCGCGCATTTCAGCGAACTGCGCGGCGAGCAGGCGGCCGAAGACCGGACCTACGCTGACGGAGGTAAAAAAATCCCCACGCCGTCCGGTGCGCGCTTCTCCGGCGGCGTAGTAACCGTGCTCGGTGTCATAAAGCGCCGCCGCCATGAACTCATCAAACGGCATGCTCCCGCCTGCGCCGAGGCGTGACCGCAGGATGGCCTCAAGGCCGGGTGATTTCCCGGACATAAACGTTGACCTGGCCGTCGGCGCCTTTTTCCACCCGGGTGACTTCGAAGGGCCGCTGGTTGTCGCGCCGGAAGTTTTCGCCTTCTGCGGGGGGGGCGGTGCCGTCGGGAAAATCCACCACCACGCGCACATTCTTGGCCGTGCCCTGACCGCGCAGCACGGCGCGGCCCGGGCCCGAGGTCCGCACGCTGAAGTTGCCGCCGAGGTAAGTTTTTTCCGTGGTGCTGCGCCCCACCAGATCCGGGGCGGTGCTGACATCCACCAGACGCCCTCGCGGCATTCTCCCCGGCTCGTAGACATTCCACTTGCGCGTGGGTGCGGTGGCTGTGGCTGAGACGGTGGCTGGAGCGGTGGCATCGAACGGCTGCAACTCGGCGGTGGGCGTGGCTTCGGGTTCGGGTGTCTGCTTCACCGGAATGGCGCGCGCTGCCGTGGGCTCGGGGGTCTCCACTGGAATGGCGCGGGCCACAGGTACGTTGTCGATGGGCTGAGGCGTGTCGGCTGGCTTCGGCACCTCGACCGGTTGCGGCGCGTCAACTGGCTGCGGTGCATCGGCTGGTTCGGTTGCCTTGATCATTTCCGGTTCGCCGTCCGCAGGTGTCGCCTTGGGTGTCTCGGTTCCGGCGGTTGGTTGCTTGCCGGGCGCCCGCGGGGTCACCGCTTCGGCTCGGCGGACCGGCGGCGGCGCACCCGGTGCGGCAGCTTCGGTGGTCTGCACCCGCACCAGCATCGGCGCGCCGTCTTTCGGGGCCAAGCCCGCGCGTTCCAAGTACGAGCGGTAATGTTGGTCCGCTTTGCTTACGGCCGCCTGATTCAGCACCGGCAAACCGGCGTCGATGTTCAATTGCTCCGGAGGCGAGAGGCTGAAGGTGCCGTTCGAACTGCTCGAGGTGTAGTTCCCGTAGAGGAGGGGAACCACGGTAATCATAAGGCGCCCGTCGGTGAGGACGCGCGCGTTGAGCACGGCGGTGAGGTCGAGGGTTTTGACCAGCTTGATATCCAGTCCGGTCATGAGCATGCGCTCGAGATCGACCGTGTTCTCCGGGGCAGCGGGGAAAATCAGTTCGAGGAGAACCTTCGGATTTTCGGTCGATTCAGCCAGCGCGACCACTCCTTCGGCGAAAAAATTGCCCGGGCCGAGACGGAATGTGCCCATGATATGGAACGGACCGATGGCATAGGAGACTGGGAGTTTCGTCTGGTAATAATTGCTGATGTAGTTGCGCAGCAGTTTGTCGTTTTCCGCCGCGAGGGCACTGGGGGCGACCGATCCATAGCGCTCGAAGAGCTCGTTCGCGTCGAGGAATTTGCCCCGCGGTGCGGAGGTCAATTCGAACCGCTTGGGCTCGTCGAGCTTGCCCAGCTTGCGGAGCAAGCGGTAGCTGAATGCTTTCTCCGGGTGCCCGAAGACGTAAAAACTGCCGATCCAGCAGAGCACCGCGAAGCCGGCGAGGAACACGATGAAAATTGTCCAGACGAAGAGCGTGTCCTGCTCCGAGCGGTAGTGGCGTTTGGGGCGCGATTTAAGCATGCGGACGTTTTGTGGCCGTTGGTGGCATTGAGTCGATCGGGCGGCGCATGTAAAAGGATGCTGTGTCTCTAAACCAGCGGGTGCAGCAAAGTCAAACGGCGGAGGAAAACCATGGGTAAGATCCGGGTGCTTTCCGAGGTGGTGGCCAGTCAGGTCGCCGCAGGTGAGGTCGTCGAGCGGCCGGCCTCGGTGCTCAAGGAACTGCTCGAGAACAGCCTCGATGCGGGGGCGGCCAGCATCGAGGTCGAGGTGCGTGGGGCTGGGTCGGCTCTCCTGCGCGTGACGGACGACGG
>JBAXCT010000283.1:0-3108 GCA_037141375.1 Chthoniobacterales bacterium
TTCCAAGACGTCGAAGACAAATTCGGGCCGCGTGGTCCCGCACGCGGGACAACCGCCCAGCGGCGTGCCGAAGTGCTGCTGGTGCTCGGCTTCTGCGAAATACGACAGCATCTCGGCCGGTGTCCCGAAAAAGACCATCCGGCCCCCGCGGTCGAGCAGGATGGCCTTGTTGAACATCTGGAAAATTTTCGAGCTCGGCTGGTGGATCGTCACGATGACGATCTTGTTGTGAGCCATGGCGCGGATGATCTCCATGACGTGCTCGGAGTCCTTGGAGGAAAGTCCCGAGGTCGGCTCGTCGAAAAGGTAGATGTCAGCGGACCCGATCATGTCCAACCCGATATTGAGCCTCTTGCGCTCGCCGCCGCTCAGCGTCTTTTTGTGGGTCGCGCCGACCACGCTGTCGCGCCTTTCGTTCAGCCCGAGTTCGGCCAGTTTGCCGTCGATGCGGCGCGATCGCTCGCGTCGCGAGAGATAGGGCGAGCGGATGGCGGCTGCGAAATCCAGATTTTCTCCGATGGTCAGATGCTCGTCGAACGCGTCGAACTGCGGGATGTAGGTGACGTATTGCTTGAGTATTTCGAAATTCTCGTAGAGCGAAAGGTTGTTGAGCAGGACCTCCCCGCGCACAGGGGGGAACTGGCCGGAGAGAGCGCGCAGGAGGCTGCTCTTTCCGCACCCGCTGGCGCCCATCACGCAGATGAGTTCGCCGCGTGCTGCCGAGAAGCTCACCCCGTCGAGACCGACTGTTCCGCTTCTGAAGCGGCAAACGAGGTCGCGCACGTCGAGCTGGTGGATGACGTTGCGCTCTTCCTCCAGCAGACGTTCGGTGAAATTGCAGCGTAGCGCCTGGTTCGCGTCGATCTGGATGAGGTCGCCGTCGCGCAGGGGCGCCTCGTTGCGGACCGGCAGGTCGCCGACGAGGACCGGATGGTCGCTCTTGAGCACATCGAGACGGCCGATGAGGCCCTGGAAATCGCAGAAAATCCGGAGTAGCACTTCCCCGCTGATTCCCGGGGCCAGGAGGATGTCGTCCTCGTCGAGCAGGGACGGATTGTTCGAGACAAGGTAGGTGGTTTTGGAGTGCTTGAGATGGAAGCGTCCCCCGTAGCTGCGGGCGTGGCGGCGCAGGTCGCTGAGCGACAGCTCGGTGTCGTTGTCGAAGACGATTTTCTCTTCGAGCGTCCCTTCCACCTGCGCCCCGGCCTGTAGCCGCACCCCGTTGAGTTCCGCGGCGACAGTCTTGAGTGCGATGACGAGGATCCTCAGGCCGAACCGCACCTCGAGCGCACTCTCCCTCGTGCGGCTCTTCTCCAACTGGATCTCGTTGTCCTTGGTGACCGTGACGAAGATGTGGGCGAGCGAGAGATTCTTTTTCGCGTTGAAGTAAAAGACCAGGTCCTGATGCGTGAGCACCTTCTCGTCTACGACGATCCGCTGGCCGGGGTAAACGCGGGTGAATTCCTTCGGCCGCAGGGCGCGGCCCTGCACTGAAATAGGATAGTCGCAGAGGTTTTTCAGCAGGATCAGTTCGCCGTGCCGGTAAGCGGCGATACGGTTGTTGCCGGTCAGCTCCCTGAGCTGCACATCGGCGACGTCGCTCGACCCGAAGATGATCACCTCCAAAGGCGAGGACGCGGAAAATTCCGTGCGCGTGGCAGGCTCGTCGCTGTTGAGCTGATACACGATGTCGATGGCTTGGCTGGCTGTTCCGAGCTGGTCCATGAACGCGTAGTAGGCCGCCATGTTGTCGGTGTTCATCCCTGCCCGGTGCACGAGGTCGTAAAGCTGGATGCCGAGCAGAACCTTGCGGTCCTCGCTCAGTTTGCCGCTCAGCTCGCGCGCCATGTCCGAAAGGTCCGGCTTCTCCCGCAGCGCCTGGCGGAAAAGACGGCGTAATTCCGAGTAGACCGCCTCGGGGTAATCATAGCGCAGGAAGCCCAGGCTCGAGTCGATCTCCTCCTCGAGAAGGTCGCCGTCGACCCGGGCGAAGCCGGCCAGCACCTTGATGAGAAGAGGTAGAAGGTTGGGCCCTTCGGTCACGGTGCGCGGACGACGCAGCGCCCGGCGCAGGAGCGATTCGCCGGTCCGCCGCGCGCGGTAAAAATTGCGCAGCGTTCCCTCAAGGCGCCGGCCGAGGCCGGGAGGCGGAATGTCCGTGACGGGCATCCCCGCAAATTAGCTGCAGCCGCCGTTCCCAGCAAAGACTTTGCACAAGTCGTGAATTGCGCATGGCTCCTCTTTGGGGCTTAATGACCGGTTCACTTTCCAGCCATGCCACGCAAAACCCCCGCCGCCAAAGCCAGACCACGTCCGCTCGAGGATGCCCGCGTGCGACGTCTGCGCCGGCTCATCACCCCGCGAGAAATCAAAAAGACGCTCCCTGTCGGCAAGGCCTCGGCGGCCACAGTCGTGCGCTCGCGGACCGAGGCCCAGGCCATCCTCCACGGTCGCGACACCCGCCTGCTCGCCATCGTGGGGCCCTGTTCGATCCATGATCCCGAGGGAGCGCTCGACTACGCTCAGCGGCTCGCCGCTTTGCGCGAGGAACTTTCCGACGCGGTCTGCATCTTCATGCGCGTCTATTTCGAGAAGCCGCGCACAACGGTCGGTTGGAAAGGACTGATCAACGACCCGCGGATGGACGATTCGTGCGATCTGGGGGCGGGCTTGCGTCTCGCCCGGAGGCTGCTGCTGGATGTTACCGCGCTCGGTGTGCCCGCCGCCACCGAGTTTCTCGATCCCATCGTCCCGCAGTATTTGGCCGACGTGGTCGGCTGGGCGGCCATCGGTGCGCGCACCACGGAATCGCAGACGCATCGCGAGATGGCCAGCGGGCTATCCATGCCGGTCGGTTTCAAGAACAGCACCGACGGCAGCATCCAGACCGCCCTCGATGCCTTGCTCTCGGCGCGTTCGTCCCACAGCTTCCTCGGCATCGATCAGGAAGGACGCAGCGCCGTGGTCGTCACTGCGGGCAACCCCGATACGCATGTCGTGCTGCGCGGCGGACGCGAGGGTGCCAACTACAAGTCCCGCCACACAGCGGAGACGGAACGCCGCTTGCGGGAGGCCGGGCTGCAGCCCGGCCTCCCGCAAGCGGCGTTC
>JBAXCT010000284.1:0-3099 GCA_037141375.1 Chthoniobacterales bacterium
TCCGCTTCAACAACGGCTCGGTCAGCATGGCCGCCTGGACCGAAAACCAGTGGCGTCTGCTCGTGGTGAATTCCACCTTCCACCTCGCGGAGGATTCGCGGCCGCTGCTTTACTGAGCGCCGCCGGGCGCTTGCTCAGCCCGCTGGTGCGGCGACGAAGGGATCTTCCTGCAGGGGGATGGTGGGGCGGCCGGCCATGATCCGGAACCACACGCGCGCCGAAGAGAGAACGATCAGCACCACGAGCAGCAGAAAGCTGGCAGTTACGGCGGCATTCACGTTGCTGTTGAAGAGAAGACTTTGCCACGTGGCGAGCTGCTCCTCCGTGCCGCCGCCGGCGAGTTTACCGCGCAACTCGGCGGCTGCGCTGAGAAAGCCCAACCGCGGATCGGAGGCGAAAATTTTTTCTACACCCGCCGTCATGGTGACGGCGAGAACCCAAGCCATGGGAACGAGCGCGACCCATGCGTAGCGCGCACGGCCCATTTTCAGCAGCACAGTCACGCCGAGCGATAAGGCGATGACAGCGAGAAGCTGGTTGGCGATGCCGAAGATCGGCCAGAGCGAGTTGATGCCGCCGAGCGGATCGACGACACCCTGGTAAAGAAACCAGCCCCATGCGCCGACAAAGGCGATACTTGCCAGCCAGGTGCCGGCCCGCGATTCGGTATCGCCCAGCGGCTTCCAGATGTGCCCGAGCAAATCCTGCACCAGAAAGCGCCCAACGCGCGTGCCCGCGTCAATCGTGGTGAGGATGAAGAGCGCCTCGAACATGATGGCGAAGTGATACCAAATGGCGATGGCCGTCTTGTTGGTTGTGAGCTTCGAGAACATCTGCGCCATGCCGACCGCGAACGTCGGGGCGCCGCCGGTGCGGCCGACCATGGATCTTTCGCCGACTTCGGCGGCCAGATCAGAAATTTCCTTTTCGGTCACGGGGAATCCGAGGGCGGTCACTTTCTTCACCACCGCGGCGGGTTCGCCTTTCATGTTGATGGCGAAATACTCCCCGGGATTCATCGTGCAGGCGGCGATAAGGGCCATCACCGCGACGATCATTTCGGTGATCATCGATCCGTAACCGACAAAACGTATATCGCTCTCGCACGAGAGGATCTTCGGCGTGGTGCCGGAGGAAATGATGGCGTGGAATCCGGAAATTGCGCCGCAGGCGAGGGTGACAAAAACAAACGGAAACACCGGCCCGGCGAACACCGGCCCGGAGCCATCGATGAAGCGCGTCAGCGCAGGCATCTGCAACACAGGCCTGATGAATACGATGGCCACGGCAAGAAAGGCGACCGCGCCGATTTTGAGGAACGAACTGAGGTAATCGCGCGGCGCCAGCAGAAGCCATACCGGCAGCACCGAGGCGAGCAAACCATAGCCCATGATCATCCATGCCAAGGTTGTCTCCTTGCAGAAAAACCACTGTTCCACCGCTGTGCCTTCGATCCAATGCCCGCCGAGCACGGAGAGCAGCAAGCCCGCGACTCCAAAAATACTGATCACCTTCATGCCGGCCACGCGGCTTTTCATGCCCCAGCCCATGGCCATGGCCAGCGGGATGGTCGCGGCGATGGTGAACAGTCCCCACGAACTTTCCGCCAACGCTTTGACCACCACGAGAGCGAGCACGGCGAGAAGGATGACCATGATGGCGAGGATGCCGACCAATGCGACGCCTCCGGCGAACGCTCCGACTTCATCGTGCACCATGCGGGCGAGCGATTTTCCCCCGCGGCGGGTTGAGCAGAACATGATGAGACAATCGTGCACCGCGCCGCCGAGCGTTGCCCCGATAAGAATCCAGAGCAGACCCGGCAGATATCCGAATTGCGCGGCGAGCACCGGACCGACCAAAGGGCCGGGGCCGGCGATCGCCGCGAAATGGTGACCGAAGACAACCCAGCGGTTGGTCGGCACGTAGTCGGTGTTGTCATCACGGACGACGGCCGGAGTCGCCCGCGTGTCATCCAAAGTGAGAACTTTCGCGGTCAGCCACACGGAATGGAACCGCCAGGCCAGTGCAAACACGCAGCCCGCGGCGATGATGATCCACACCGAATTGATTTGTTCGCCGCGCGAAAGGGTGAGGATCCCGAGGGCAAACGCGCCGGCGCCGATGACGGCGAGCCATCCGAGTAGGACGGGCAAAGAGACGCGGCGGGTCGGGGATCCGTTCATGGTGCGCAACCAGAACTAATATGGGGGCCGCCCCGGGTCAAACCGCACCGAGGTAGGCTTCCCGCACGCGCGGATTGGCAAGCAGCTCCGCGCCGGTTCCCTCGAGGACGAGATTCCCGGTCTCCAGGAGGCAGGCGCGATGGGCGAGGCGCAGGGCCATGTTGGCGTTCTGCTCGACCAGAAGGATCGTCGCACCTTGCGCGTTGAGTTTGCGCAGCACGGAGAACACTTCCTGCACGAGTTTCGGCGCGAGGCCCATGGAGGGCTCGTCGAGCAGCAGGATGCTCGCATCGCTCATCCGCGCCCGACCCAAGGCGAGCATCTGCTGCTCGCCGCCGCTCAGCGTGCCGGCCAACTGGCCAGCGCGCTCGCGCAGACGCGGAAAAATATCCATCACCATTTCGAAGTCGAGGTCCCGCGCCGCGCGGTCGCGGCGGATCCATGCGCCGAGCTTGAGATTCTCCATCACGGTGAGACCGCCGAAAATTCCGCGTCCCTCGGGCACGTGCGATAGCCCGAGTCGCAGGATGCGATCCGGGGTCAGTCCCCGCAGATCGCGTCCGTTTAGCCCGACCGACCCCTCGTAAGGCAGCATCCCGGAGATGGCGCGCAGCGTGGTGGTCTTGCCCGCGCCGTTCGCGCCAACGAGGGCGAGGATTTCGCCGCGCTGAACATGGAAACTGATACCTTTCACCGCGCGGATATCCCCGTAGCGGACGACGAGATCCTTCACCTCGAGCATGGTCTCACCCTTCATCGGGTTCCTCCCCGAGATAGGCCTCGATAACCTTGGCGTTGGTGCGGATATCCTCCGGTCCCCCCTCGGCGATGGTGGCGCCGAAGTCGAGGACGGTGATCCGGTCGCAAAACGTCATGACGAGTTGCATGTGGTGCTCGATGAGCAGCATGGTCA
>JBAXCT010000285.1:0-3061 GCA_037141375.1 Chthoniobacterales bacterium
GAGGGCTGGAGCTATTCGCTCGATACCGGACGGAACAACTGGGATGTGCAGATCTACGGCAGCTTCTGGTGGATCGTGCGATTGCGCTCGGTGACCGAATACCACGGCGGACCGAAATGCCTGACCCGCGCGACTCTGCGGCTGCGCATGGGCGGAGCCACGGCGATGATCAACTTCCTCGCCCTCTGCGCCCTCGCTTACCACCACTTTCTCGCCGGAGGTATCTCGTGGTGGCTGGTCGGGGTCTACGCCATATTCCTCGGCTTCCTCACTTTCCGGGCGCGGCGCCTCAAGCAGCGTACGGCCGATCTCCTCACCGTGGCCGCGCGCCACGCGGGACTCGGACGCGTGAGCAAAACGCAGGGGAAGTGAGCGGGCTTCTCTCGGACTACGACTTCGTTCTTCCGCGGGAACTGGTCGCCTCGCGCCCGCTGCCCGACCGGGCCGCCTCGCGCATGATGGTGGTCGACCGCCGGAGCGGCGCCATTTCACACCGCATGTTCCGGGAGCTGCCGGAATTTCTCGAGCCGGGCGATCTGCTTGTGCTGAACAATTCGCGGGTCATTCCCGCGCGCCTGCTGACGGACGACGGAAAAATCGAGCTGCTGCTCTTCGCCCCGATGGACGGCGGGCGCTGGAGGGCCTTTGCGCGCCCGGGCAAACGCACGCTGCCGGGACACAGCTTTGCCATCGCGGGAACAACAGCGCACATCGAATCGGTTGATCCGCAGGACGGCACGCGCGTGGTCCGCTTCGATCCGGCGCCGGATCTCGACGCGCGAGGCCACATGCCGATCCCGCCGTATCTCGGGCGCGAGGACGACGCGGAGGACCGCATTCGCTACCAGACGGTCTATGCGCGGGAGGCCGGATCGGTCGCGGCGCCGACGGCGGGGCTGCACTTCACACCCGAAATACTGGGCGCACTGCCCCACACGTTCGTGACGCTTCATGTCGGACCCGGAACATTTTTGCCGGTGCGCACGGAGAACCTCGACGAACACCGGATGCACGACGAGAAATTCGAGGTCGGCGCCCAAGCTGCGGAAGCGATCAACAAGGCCGGGCGCGTTGTCGTGATCGGGACGACCACGCTGCGAGTCCTTGAGTCGTTGCCGCCGGGACCGGTAAGCGCCGGCGCTGGATCGACGGACATTTTCATCCGGCCGGGGTTCGCATTCCAAAGAACCGGAGCGCTGCTGACCAACTTCCATCTGCCCAAGTCCACGCTCTTCGTGCTGGTCTGTGCGCTGGCGGGGAGCGACCTGATGCAGAAGGCTTACCGAGAGGCCGTGCATGAAGGATACCGCTTCTTCAGCTACGGCGACTGCATGCTTATTCTTTGACGTATTTCGCCCGCTGCGGCTACAAATCGGCTTCAACCGCGATGAAAAATTGCTGCAGAGACCAAAAAGAGGGGGGAGCGAAATTTTCGGCCGCAGTTGCCGCAGTCTCCGCCTTGCTCGTCGGATGCACTTCCCCGAGCGGTGAACTCTCCTCGCTGGCCGAGCAGCGGCTCGAGTTGGCCCCGCAGGTCGCCTGGACGAAATACTCGCGGGACATACCCGTCTACGATGCGGCGAGGGAGACCTCCGCGCTGCAAGGCGCCATGGCTCAAGGGCAGCAGCGGGGCGTGGCACCCGAAACAACGCGGCGATTCTTCGCGGCGGAGATGGAGGCCTCGCGCCGCATCCAGTGGGAATGGATCCATGCCTGGCGCAAGGGCCGCGCCGAGCCATTCGGAACGGTGAGGGATCTCCATGGCGACCTGCGACCTCGCATGGATGCGATCGGCGCCGAACAAATCGATGCCCTCGCGCGCGGCGCACAGCCGCTGACCATCGATCAGCTTTCCGTCTTGGGTGCGCGCTTCTTGCCGAAAAATTCCTTGAGCACACCTGCGCACTCGGCGCCGAGCACACCGGCGGTCACCTCGCAGCGGTGATTGAGCGGCTCGCTCTGCAGAAGATTGATCCATCCGCCGGCGGCACCGCCCTTGGGATCGGGGCAGCCGAAAATGACACGGCGCAGACGGGCCAGAACAATCGCGCCCGCGCACATCGGGCACGGTTCTTTCGTCACGTAGAGATCGCAATCGTTGAGCCGCCAATCGCCGACCGCCGCCTCGGCTTGCGTGATGGCCAGCATCTCGGCATGGGCCGTGGCGTCACGCAGCATCTCCACCTGGTTCCAGGCGCGGCCGATGACCTGGCCATCACGAACAATAACGGCACCCACCGGAACCTCGTCGGCCGCCGCGGCCTTGTGCGCGCAGCGCAGGGCGCTCTGCATGTAAAAAATGTCCGGCTGCCAGTCGAAGCCTTGGATTTCATCGGCACTCATCGTAGCTTCCCCTCATGAACACATTGGTTGCCCCGTCGATCCTCGCCTGCGATTTCGCGCGTCTCGGCGACGAGGTGGCCGACGTAACTGAGGCCGGGGCGGATTGGATCCATTGCGATGTGATGGACGGACATTTCGTGAACAACATCTCGTTCGGTTCGGCGTTTGTCGAGGCGGCGGCGCGGCATACGGACCGGCCGCTTGATGTTCATCTCATGATCACCCACCCCGACCGCTATCTCGACCGCTATCTGCCGGTGGCCGCCTCAGTCGACATCCATATCGAAGCGGAGGCCGATGTGCCCGAGACGCTGCGGCGCATCCGGGCGGCCGGAAAAAAAGCGGGGCTGGCCATCAACCCGCACACCCCGCTCTCCGCCATCGAACCCTATGTCGCGCAGTTCGACATTCTGCTCATCATGACGGTGGAACCGGGATTCGGCGGCCAACCATTCATGGAGGACATGCTGCCGAAAATCCGGGCGGCGTCGGATCTCCGCCGGAAGCACAGGCTTTTTTTTCCCATCACGGTGGATGGCGGAATCAACATCGCGACGGCAGGCCGCTGCCGCGAGGCAGGTGCCGAGGTGATGGTCGCAGGCACCTCGGTCTTTGGTGCCCCCGACCGTCGCGCCGCCATCGTGGCGCTGCGCGGTTGAACTATTGATCGGACGGCAGGGGCGCGTCTTGCCCCTGCAGGAGCGCGAGAGTTTCCCCC
>JBAXCT010000286.1:0-3040 GCA_037141375.1 Chthoniobacterales bacterium
GACGGGTGAAGCGGCGGCAACTGGTACCAAGGGAATCCGCCAGACATTCGGTTGTCCGAAACCCAGCGCGCTGGAATCGGTTTCAGGATTTGTCACCCCTCCAAAGTATGAGGCCGCAATCGGAATCTGCTGCTGCCATGCCGTGATGCCGACCATCGGGTTTGGCATCAGGGTGGCGTCTGGCATCGAGTCGCCCTCGACGTAAAAATAGTTCGCGTCGTTGTAGAAACGTACGATGGGCTTGAAGGGGGAGAACGAGGCCACCAAACGTATCCCATTGCCCGCGGGGGCTGCTGTGCCGGGCGTTTGGACCGCTCCTGCCGAAAACCAACCGGGGGCATTCACGGCCTGGGCGGAGAGATCATGGCCCTGCGCAGCCCAAGCCCCGGTCAAGGCCAGAGCAGCCACTATTGAGGGGGTGTGGAGTTTCATTGCGTTCGGGGTGATGTGCCGAGGTCAGCATGCCTCCGACCATGGCACTCCTAGCTGTTAAACCGCGGCGCGGGCACCGGGTTGCGGTCGATTTAATTGACACTTGAGGTGCCTCTTGGTCAATGGGGGCAGCTTTTTCCGCTGCTAAAATCCAGCCTCAAGGCGTGATTACTGGCTCGCGCCGCGAGAATGACGCTCCACCCTGCGGACGGTCGTCGGGCCAATCGCGCAAGCGGATCACGCCGCGGGCCACCTTCGGCAGCCAGAATGTCGTTTCGTCGGAGTAGCGCTCGATATTGCTCCCTTCGCCCATCACCTCGACGCCGAGGATCTCGCGTCCCGTGGAGAATGAGATGATATCGTAGCTCTTCGCTCCGCGAACGGACGCAGCTTCATCCGCCTTGCGCCTCCACGTGTTGGCAAGATCATCGTATCGCGTGTAGTGGCGGCCGATGACCGTGATTTCGATCTTTCCGTGCGGATGCTCCCAGACCTTCGCTCCACCCATGCTTCCCTGCATGCCGTAGGGTGTCCCGCAGCCGGTGACCAGCATTGCGGCCAATAAGATGACGAAACGTCGCATCGGCGAATCTTCTTTTGTCGGGCGTTGCGAGTCAAAGGATTTGCCTTCAGCTCAACCGGGGCAGGGGATTGATCGCTTGGGGCAACCTTTCCAATGTAGTGCGCTGTGCGCAATCGGAGGGGGGTGGGATTGGTTGCCTGCGGCAACCTTTCCGATGGGGTGTGCTAAACGCAATCGGAGTGGGTGGGATTGGTTGCCTGCGGCAACCTTTCCGAAGGGGTGTGCTGTACGCAATCGCAAGGGGGAAGGATTGGCTTCGCCTGTCTCGCGGTGCTCGGCTCGAACTGCGTTCTTCATCCCACCGTAGGGATTTAGCAGGCTTCGCCGGAGATCGGAGGGGGTGGGATTCGAACCCACGGAGACTTTCGCCTCTCCGGTTTTCAAGACCGGTGCAATAAACCGCTCTACCACCCCTCCTGGCTGGAATGCAGATCCCCCCTATCATAGCCTCTGCGGTTTTAGTTTCCAGAAAAAGCGGGTTGTTTTAGAGTGTCCTTCTGGCAGATCTCAACCTGACGTCGAATTTCTCTTATGAACCACCAAGATTACGCCCACCCCGAAGCGCTGGTCTCCACCGAATGGGTGGCCGCTCACCTCGACGATCCGTCCATCCGCATTGTCGAAAGCAACGAAGATGTGCTGCTCTACGATACCGGCCATCTGCCTGGGGCAGTGCACATTGATTGGCGTTCGGACCTGCAGGACCAGGTCGTGCGCGATTACATCACGCCGTCTGAGTTCGCCGAGGTCTGCTCGAAAAACGGGATCGGTCCGGACACGACCTGCGTTTTTTACGGCGACAAATCCAACTGGTGGTCGTGCTACGCGCTGTGGGTCTTTCGACTTTTCGGGCACCAAAACGTCAAGATCATGAATGGCGGTCGCGACAAATGGGTCGCCGAGGGACGTCCTCTCACGAGGGAAAAACCGGCGTGGCCGCGGGCCGACTACCCCGTGCCGCCGATGCGCCGCGATGCGGAGATCCGCGCGTTTTACGAGGACACCAAGAAGCACGGCGAGGATGGTCTCCCTCTCATCGATGTGCGTTCGCCCGGCGAGTTTCGCGGCGAGATCACCCACATGCCGGAGTATCCGCAGGAGGGTGTGCTGCGCGGCGGCCATGTGCCGAGTGCGCGCAGCGTGCCTTGGAAGACGGCAGTCAATGATGACGCCACCTTCAAGTCGCGCGAGGAATTGGAAAAAATCTACACGCAGGGCTGCGGACTCTCGCCGGAGAAGGATATCATTGCCTACTGCCGCATCGGCGAGCGCTCCAGCCACACTTGGTTCGTGCTGACCTACCTTCTCGGCTACCACAAGGTGCGCAACTACGACGGTTCCTGGACCGAGTGGGGCAATCGCGTGCGGTCGCCGATCGCGTGCGGCGAGTGAAGGAGGCTAAGCCGAAATCTGAGCCGTCGGCTCGGGGAGTGCCAATTTGCTTTCGCTGAATACTAAAAACTGACGACCGTAAACTTCTTTCCATGTCCTATCCCGCCAAGCTGCAGCAGATCATCGACCTCTTCGAGGCGCTGCCCGACGAGGAAAAGCGCGAGACTCTCATCGCCTATGCCGACCAAGCCGCGGCGCAGCGACCGAGGGAAGGGGAGACGTTCGCCTTGGAGGATTCGCGCAAGGACGAGGAGTGCACCGACACGGTCGGGGTCTTCCTCGCCGTCGATGCCGACCGCAAGGTGCGCTTCCGCATCAATCTCGGCCCGCAGGTGCAGACCTTGACCCGCGCGATGACGGCCATTTTGTGCAAGGGTTTCGATGGCGCGTCGATCGAGGAGGTGATGGAGGTGCCGGCTGACTTCGTGCCTCGCATCGTCGGCGCGCAGCTCGTGCGCCAGCGCAGTCAGACCGTCTACTACATCCTCACGCGCATGAAGAGCGCGTGCAAAGTCTGGCTCAACCGCGAGCGTGCTGCGCGGGTGGACTGATCCCTCAGCGCTTCCTCCGCAGTCGCTCGAGCGCGCCGCCCAACTCCTTTTCCGCCCGGTCCATCTCCTCGAAGAGCGACTC
>JBAXCT010000287.1:0-3028 GCA_037141375.1 Chthoniobacterales bacterium
AATCAGGATGGCATCTGCGGTTTCGTCCGCGTTTGGCCGAGGCTCAGTGGCTGGCCGAGAAGTTCCGCCCGCGCGCCATGATGGATTTGAGCGACGGATTGGCTGCGGATCTGCCGCGCCTCGCTGCGGCGGGCGTCACGGGCTTCGTGGTTGATCCGTCGTCCGTGCCCCGCCGTCGCGGAGTTTCCCTGCAAAGCGCTCTGGGGGAGGGCGAGGACTTCGAACTGCTCTTTGCGTTGGCCCCGCGCGATGCCGGGCGTCTGGCCAAGGCTTGGCCTAAGCGCTTCCCACGGTTGCCGCTCACCTGTATCGGAACATTGGCCTGTCACGGCACGGCCGAGGGACTCGGCTCCGCGCGCGGCTTCGATCATTTTTCCGCCCGGTGAAAACGCAGGCCTTCGTCTTCGATATCGGCAACGTGCTCGTGCATTTCGATTACGGGCGCGCTGCGCGCTCCCTGACCGAACTCGGGGCGGATCTGAGCGACCGCGCCGGGGTGGAGGAGCTGGCCTCGCGCTACGAGACCGGCGGGGTGGACCGAGCGGAATTCCTCGAGGGTCTGCGGAGTATTCTCCGCCACGCGGTGACCGACGATCTGATCGCGCGCGCCTGGCAGCAGATCTTCGAGCCCAATCTCCCCATGTGGGATCTGGTCGAGAAGCTCCATGTCCACTATCCCCTCTATCTGCTCTCCAATACCAACTGCCTGCACCATGACTATCTGCTGGCGGAATACGCCATCTTCGAAAAATTCGCCGACGGCATTTTTTCCTATCGTGCGAAGATGGCCAAGCCGCAGGCCGGGATTTTCGAATTGGCCATCCGTCAATTCGGCCTTGTCCCCGGGGAGACGTATTACATCGATGACCTCGCGGACAATGTGGAGGCGGCCCGCGCCGCGGGTCTGAGCGCCCTGGCCTATGATGCGGCGAATCATGGCAACCTGCTTTCCGCGCTGCGGGTGCAGGGCGTGCAATGCGTTTGACTTGCCCTGTCGCGGATTTATCTTCGCGCCCGGTGAAAATGTCCTTCGAGCAGCTGCAGGAAATCTACGATCGGCCCTTTTTTGATCTCATCGCCGAGGCGCGCCGCCTGCATGGCAAGCATTGGCCGGGGCGCGAGGTGCAGCTTTGCACCCTGCTGAGCATCAAGACAGGCGCCTGCAGCGAGGATTGCGGTTACTGCTCGCAGAGCGCGCACCACAGCACCGGTCTCCAGCCGCAGCCGCTCATGACCACCGCGGAAATTCTCCCGCACGCCTTCGCGGCGAAGGCCAACGGATCGACCCGCTTCTGCATGGGTGCGGCGTGGAAAGGCGTGCGCTCCGGCGACCGCCGCTTCGAGTCCGTTCTGGAAACGATCCGGGAAGTGAGCAAGCTCGGGATGGAGGTCTGTGTGACCCTCGGGCAACTCAATGATGAGGAGGCGCGCCAACTCAAGAAAGCGGGAGTCACGGCCTACAACCACAATATCGACACATCGCCCGAGTACTATCCGCAGATCGTCAGCACCCACACCTTCGAGGACCGTTTGAACACCATCGGCTCTGTGCAGCGCGCGGGGATGGATGTCTGCTGTGGCGGTATCCTCGGTATGGGTGAGTCGGTGAAAGACCGGTTACGCATGCTCGAGGTGCTGGCCAATTTCGACCCGCCGCCGGAAAGTGTCCCGATCAACTGCCTCGTCGCCATCAAGGGTACGCCGCTGGAAAACACCGCGCCGGTCGATATTTTCGAACTGGTCCGCCTCATCGCCACCGCACGCCTTGTGCTTCCGCTCTCCAAGATCCGCCTGTCGGCCGGCCGCACTTCGCTCAGCAAAGAAGGCCAAGCCCTCTGCCTCTTCGCCGGGGTCAACTCGATCTTCTACGGCGACAAGCTGCTCACCACGCCGAACCCGGAGGAGAACGAGGATCTCGACCTTCTCGCCACGCTCGACCTGCAACCTCTCGAACCTCATTCACCGGCCTCCGTGCCGGTGGGCTGAGCAGATTCGCGCTTCGAGCGCTACAAGGTTCGGCTGACCTCTCTACAACTCCCGCGTGAACTGGACGGTTTCCTTCAAGATGACTTCTTTCTCGATGGCCCGCTCCAAGATCAAAATCATGTAGCGATGACGGGTCATGCCCGAACGCTCTGCATGCTTATCCAGTTTTTTGATGGTCTGATCAGACAACTGGACGGCGATCGCTCTGGTTGATTTCTTTTCCACCTCTGTATCTTAAGGTATTTATCCTCGCAGGGACAATCCAAGCTTACCTTTCTCGCGAAAAACCAATATTTATCTTGCCGTTCCTATATCAAACTTATATTTTGCGGACATGCCAGAGCCTGAAAATGAGCGGCCTGAAAAAAGCGAGAGTGTTGTTTTTTTCGATATGTCAGATCAGCTTGCCGAGGAACTGAAACGCCGCGCACGCGAAACTGGAAACACTCTCAAGAGCGAGGTTGAAAAAATCATCAAGGATCACGTCGAAGATACAACGTAAGGTTACCTCCTTGTTGTGACGATGATGCCCGATGCACCGCGATGCACCGCGGGCCGATAGACTGGCTCTAATCTTTATTATCTGCTTCTGGGGTTGTGAGTCGTGTCTCAGCCTATGGCCCGATGATGCGATCGGCAAGTGGCTCTGCGGCGCAAGGCATGGCATTTCCCTGCTGGTCTTAAATTCAAATCCAGCGGATATTCCCCGTCTTAACTGAATAGCGCATGAAACTGACCTACTATGGGCACTCCTGTTTCGGGGTTGAGGTGGACGGCAAGCACCTGCTCTTCGATCCCTTCATCACCCCGAACCCGAAGGCCTCTTCCATCGACGTCAAAAAAGTTCCCGCCGACTACATTCTCATCTCGCACGGGCATTTCGACCATATTGCCGATGCCGTCGACATCGCCAAACGCACCGGCGCGACGGTGATCACGAATTGGGAGATCGCTGAGTGGCTGGGCAAGCAGGGCGTGGAAAATCTCCACGCCATGAATCTCGGTGGTGGATACAACTTTCCTTTCGGGCGCGTGAAGATGA
>JBAXCT010000288.1:0-3028 GCA_037141375.1 Chthoniobacterales bacterium
AAAATCATCGCACGCAAGCGGCGCCTCATCACGGAATTCGCCCGCTACCGCACGGAGCAACTCGAAAGCGGAAAATTCGCACTCATCCGCGGCCACGCACGCTTCACCGGACCGCGCGATCTCGCCGTGCAGCTCGCTGGCGGCGGCGGGCAGACGGTGCAGGCGAGCGCGATCCTCGTAGCCACCGGTTCGGTCATCCGCCACCCCGACATCCACGGTTTGGGCGAAGCCGCGCCAATGACCAGCGACGATGTTCTAGACAACGCGAACCCGCCGAAGTCGCTCGTCGTCCTCGGCGCAGGTCCGATCGCGCTGGAGATGGCTCATTACCACCGCGCGCTGGGCTCCACCGTCACGGTGATCCAACGCAGCAAACAAGTTCTCCGTTCGATGGATGCCGATGTCGCCAACGCCGTGCAGCGCGGCATGGAGAAACACGGCACGAAGTTCATCCTCGGCTGCCGCATCCTCGCCACCGGAAAATCCGCGCGCGGCAAATGGGTGCGCGTGGCGCACGATGACCGGGAAGAGACGATTGAGGCGGATGAAATACTCCTCGCGCTCGGACGCGACCCTGCCACGGCGGGCTTGGATCTCGGTGCGGCCGGCCTCGCCTTGAAGGGTTTGCCACTGCCGACCACGGACACGCAGCAAACGTCCGTGCCGCATATTTTCGGAGCCGGCGATGTCACAGGGAGGCTGGAGGTCGTCCATATCGCCATCGAACAGGGCGAGATCGCCGCGCGCAATGCCGCCCGATTGCTCCGGGCGGCGGAAGAACCGCTCGAAGCTATCGACTACCGGCTGCGCCTCTTCGCCGTCTTTACCGAGCCTGAAGCAGCCATGGTGGGCCTGACCGAGCTCGAGGCCGCGGACCTCGGGCTGGATTTTGCCGCCGCCACCTACCCATTCGACGACCATGGAAAATCGATCGTCCACGGCAGGACGGATGGCTTCGTCAAACTGATCGCCGACCGCCGCAGCGGCGAACTCATCGGCGGGGCCGTGGTCGGGCCCCATGCCTCGGAGCTGATCCACGAGATCGTGGTGGCCATGCGCTACAAAGCTACGGTTGGCCAGTTCCTAAAAATCCCCCACTACCACCCCACCCTGAGCGAAATCTGGACCTACCCCGCCGAGGAGCTGGCCGGGCAAATCCCATGATCCCGCCCCGTGCGAGGCGCCCATTTCTCGGGTCGGCCTGTCTTTCGGTTTGACGCCTCCGGCCCAGACTTTAAGTTGGATCTTCTTCTCAACAATGAACCTTAGCAACCTAGTTAATCCCATGACCGAACCAACATCCGGCGGCCCGAACCGCAACCATCTCTCCAGCGACGTCGAAATCAAAGGCACGCTCAAATTTCAAAACGACCTTGTCTTCGACGGAAAAATCGAAGGTGAAATTACTTCCAACGCGACCCTCACCGTCGGCAAAAGTGCCCAGGTGCAGGGCGAGGTCAAATCCAAATCCGTCATCATCTTCGGCTCTGTGCAGGGCAACATCGACGCCGCCGAGCGCGTGGAGCTGAAAGCGACCGGTCAACTCATCGGCGATCTGCGCGCCGGACGGATCATAATCGAGGACGGCGCGACCTTTGTAGGCAAGTCCGAGGTTAGCCCGAACAAATCCGGTCTCCCGCGCACCGAGCCGGGCCGGCCTTCGTCCGCACCCGCCTCCTCGGAGCCGAAACGCGGTCTGATCTGAGGCGGTTGCCATGCCGCCACGCACTGCGAAACAGGCGGTGACGTGCCCGAAGTGCGGGTCTTCCCAGCAGGAGTCGGCCGGCGTCATCAGCACGTTCTGCCGCGCTTGCGGGCACCACTTCGAAAAAGGCGGAACCGAGAGCGCGAAGGCGGGGTTTTCCGCCCGTTTCGCACCACTCAAAAAGCGCCTGCATGCGGTCCTCGAACCGTGGCTGCTGCGCTACGAGCCGGAGATCGAGAAGGTGCGGCTTTTCATCGAACGCTACCGCCCGCCTGAGTTCCGCCGCGTGCGCTGCCACGAATGCGGGCGCGTGCATGAAGTCCCGCGCGCCGCATCATCGACCAGCTGCCCTAGCTGCAACACGCACATCGCGCTGGATGACGTGCTGATCGACAAACGCCTCAGCCGCAGCGTCTGCACGCGGGGCGCCCTCGTCATCAAAAAATTCGGATACCTCAACAACCAAGTCACCATCTGCGGCAGCGCGGACCTCGGCGGCGGCATCGCTGGAAAATTATTCTGCGACGGCGAGACAAAGATCCGTACCTCCGGTCGACTCCATTGCGAAATCGGCTCACGACGCATCCGCATCGAACGCGGCGCCGATGTCATCGTCTCCCACCCCATGCGCGTCCATGATATGGTCGTGCAGGGTAAATTGACCGCGCGTGTTTTCTGCAACGGACGCCTCCGCATTCTCAAGCGCGGCTCACTCAAAGGCGAAGTCCACGCGCGCTCCATCACCGTCGATAAAGGAGGACTCCTTCAAGCCGACCTCAACATCGGACAGTTCGACGAGGAGAACCCGGACCTTCTCGGCACCTTGCAGGAGCGCACCTGCTACATGGCGCTGGAGGACGTTGCGCCCCCGCCGAGTCAGGCCACCCTGCCGTTGTAATCCGAGGGAGTCCGACAAGCCACGCTTCACTCTGAGATGATTTTTTCACACCTTCGTAAACCAACAAAACCGCCGCAACTGGACAAGCTCGACCCTGCGCGGGCGCGCCTGACGGTTGTCATCCCGGTTTTCAATGAGGCAAATACGATCGCGGTCACAATTGAGACCGTGCTTAAGCAGGGACATATTCATGAGATCGTGGTCGTCGACGACTGCTCCACGGATGGAACTTGGGAAGTGCTGGACTCTCTTTCCCGAGGTGCGTCAGAAACATCCATCCGAGTTCTGCGCCATGCAACCAATCAAGGCAAAGGCGCCGCTCTCCGTTCCGGATTTGCTCTGGCCACCGGCGAGCTTGTCTTGGTGCAGGATGCCGATACGGAATACGATCCTGAGGATTATCCTCGGCTGCTGGAACCGCTGCT
>JBAXCT010000289.1:0-3025 GCA_037141375.1 Chthoniobacterales bacterium
CGATAACGGTTACCCCAGCGGCATGGCTGGCGGCTTGGTGGTCGAGGCCGATCAGAACTTCGAAACGCGTTGCCTCGTGGAAGTGTCCAAGACGGGCGAGGGCACGTCCGCGGTGAAACTCGATTTGCCCTCAGGCGCGGAGAAGTTTGTCCACGCCTTCTTGTATCCGTTGGTCGACGGGAAGCCTGACTTTGATCGTGCGCAACAGGTCGCGGTGCTGGCCGACCGGGTGGAGACAAAGGGTCTGGAGGGGCTGTGGCAACTGAGCGCCTTCGCCGTGCAGATCAGCCGCGAAGGAACTCAGGCCGAATCGACCAAGGAAGGTTTCAAAACGACCGGGCGTTACCCCAACCTGCTCAACGCCGCGGCCATGGAGAAATTCCTCACGCTCACGCACGGGGAATACGCGAGGCGTTTCGGTCCGCTCGCCGGCAAGGTCTCGACCTTCTATTCCAACGAGCCGAACCTCATGTCGCTGTGGTTCAAGTTCGACGGCGCCCCGCAGCGCGAGGGCGGCACGGTGTTCGTGCCGTGGGACATGGAGTTGCCTGCACGCTTCCGCCAAGACCACGGCTATGACTTGCTGCCGCGGTTGCCCGCGCTTTACGGCGGTGACGCTGCGGACTGCAAACTGACCCGTCGGCACTTTTACCAGACGGTCGCGACGATCCTGGCGGAGAATTTCTCGGGTCGCATCGCCGATTGGGCCCATGACAACGGTGTGCGTGCGGGTGGCCATCCGCTGCTCGAAGAGAGCATGCTGCATCACGTCGCCAGCTACGGGGACTTTTTCCGGTTTGTCGGGCCGTTTCAAGTGCCGGCCTGCGATCTGCCCATGCCTGACGGCAACTCCTACGTCCTAGACGCTCGGCACTTCGGCGCGCCGCACAACTACTGGATGCCGAAGTTTCTCAGTTCCATCGCGCAAGCCCGCGGGCGCGACACCGTGGCCGGCTTGCTGGATCCGATGATCGCGCGCCCGGTACCAGATCTTAGCCCGTCGGCCGGAAATGTCCGCCGGATAGTCAACCTCGCCGCGTTGTGCGGCATCAACCAATTCACGACTTACTTCGACTGGGACAAATACGATCCGAAAGTCTACCGCGCCGTGAACGAATATGTCGGCCGCCTTTCGCTTGTCCTGCGAGGCGCGCGCAGCGCGGCGAGGGTGGGGGTCTATTACCCGATCGAAACGTTCCAGGCCGGGTTCGTTCCATCACCCTCGACCTGGCATCCGGAATTCTGGCCCACGGAGTGGCGCAGCCTGGTCGAGCGCATCAAAGATCAGGATGAAGTGGCGCGCTCTCTCATCCTGACCGGCATCGATTTCAACTGGCTGCACGGCGACTGGATTCGGGAGGGAAGCGTGGAGGACGGGGCGCTGCTCGCGGGAGGCGGACGCTATAACATCATGGTCATGCCGGAAGTTGGGTTGCTTCCCCTCGCGGTGGCGAAGAAGCTCAAGGAATTCGAAAAGGCCGGCGGAAAATTGATCTGGGTGAAATCGTTGCCCGAGCTAGGCGACGCCCCCGACGAACACGAAGAGGTGCAGTCGCTCTTCGCCGCGAGCAAAACGGTGCGTCCGGGTCGCGTTGCCAGGGAAATCGGTCCCGTTTTGCCTCCGGGCTTCGGTCTGCGCACGGACGGCGCGCCTCTGATCGCGCGCTTCGTGCGCGATGGTCGGCGCATCGACTACTTGGTGAACTACCGAGCGCAACCCATGTCGGTGCCACTGTCCTCCGCCAATGGCGGCAAACTCGACTTGCAAGTCTACGACCCGCTCGACGGATCAATCGCCGCGCAGCAAACCCCGGTTAGCGTCACGATCGGCCCTTATTCCAGCCTGCTTATTGTCGGCAAATCCGATTGAGTCGATTTTGTTATCAACCACGATTTCCCCCGCTATGAATCCTCCTTCAGAGCACAGCACCCCCCACGTCAGCACACTGAGGCTGTGGGCTTATGCCATCGGTGAAGGTGCGACCTCCATCGCCATGGGAGGTATCTCCAACTTCGCGCTGCTTTATTACACCTCTGTGCTTGGTTTTGGTGCGGGCATGGCCGGGTTGGCGCTGAGTGTGTCCGTGTTCTGGGATGCGGTGACCGATCCTGTCATGGGCCACATCTCTGACAACACTCGTTCGCGTTGGGGACAACGTTTGCCCTACGTGCTGCTCGGCGGACTGCTCTTGGCACCGGCTTTTTTCTCGGTCTGGATTCTGTCGGCCGGGACTTGGCCTGTGTGGCAGCTCTTCACGCTGGCCCTCTTGGCCAACTTGGCCGTGCGCACGGCCAGCACCATCTTCGGCATCCCTTATATCGCGCTGGGCTTCGAACTTTGCGAGAGCTACGAGGATCGTTCGCGCCTGCAGGGCATACGCAGCGCGTTTTCCATGGTCATCAATCTCGTCTTCGGCGGTCTCGCGTGGTCGCTCTTTTTTCGCGACCGCACGGACTCGAACGGTGCACGGGTCGACGGCACCGCCTTCGCCGACAATTACCTGGCAATGGGTGCGGTGCTTTCCGTGACCATGGTCGCGCTGGTGCTGCTCTGCGTCTGGTGCAACCGGGACATGGCCCGCGACAACCGCGGCGCGCATGTGGAAGGCAACTCCATCCGCAGCTTCTGGCTCGATTTCTGCCAAATCCTCAGCGACCGGCTCGCGTGGTATGTCTTTGCGTTTTTCTCGATCGCTTTGTTCGGCATGTTGTTCGTCTCCCAACTGCAAATGCTTGTCTATGTTTTCTTCATGGAATTCCGTCCGGAGGAAAAAACCCTCGTGCACGGGGGAGGTATGGTCGCCGCCGGGCTGGGCGCTTTGTTCCAAGCCCGGTTGACCAACCGTTTTGACAAAAAGACCGCCGGGTATGCGGGCATTGTCATCGGCGTTTCCGGCGGCGTTCTGCTCCTCGTCGTCTTCAGCATGATAGGCCTCGCTCCTCGCGCCGTGTGGCCTCTGGCCGGCTTCGATGTGCCGGTTGGGTTGGCCTGCTTCGCGCTGGGCCAGTGGGCCTGGTGGTTTGG
>JBAXCT010000290.1:0-3017 GCA_037141375.1 Chthoniobacterales bacterium
GTCACCTGCACGCTGGCCAACGCCGCCACGGTCGTGCCATTGCTCGCGAAGGTGACCGTGTTGCTGCCGAACGAAGACCTGTTGCTAATCGCCACCGTGCCCGCATTGATTGTTGTCCCGCCCGTGTAGCTGTTGCTTGCTGTGAGGGTCGTCGTGCCGGTGCCGAGTTGGTTGACCGATCCTGCACCCGAGATGCGGTTGGTCAGGGTGGTGCTGTCGCTTTGGTTGAAGTTGATCGCACCCGTGCCCGAGCCGAAGGTGATGGTGGCTGCCGTGATCGTGCCCGCAGTGTCGTTCGTCCCGAAGCCGCCGATATTCAAGGTGCCAGTGGAGCCGTTGGTTGCTGCTATCGTGATGTTGGTAGCCACGATGCCCGCTCCGTCAGCAACGGTCAGTGTGCCACCGCCGGAATGTCCGACCGTCAGCTTGGCGCTGTTGGTCCAGAGGGAATTGTTCCCCGTCACCAGCACCGAGCTGTTCGAGGAAGTGGCGTTGCTTCCAATGAATGCCGCGGCATTTTGTACCTTACCGCCATTGGAGATGACGAGGCTGCTGCCGGCTCCGCCTTCGCCCACGTAGACAGTTCCAGCATTCGACCAGACGGAACCCGCTCCCGTTACGATCACCGAATTGTTCGAGGCTGTGTTCGAACGTCCGATGTATCCTATCCCATTTTGCATCATGCCGCCGTTGGAAATGACCAGGCTATTGTTTACGCAGTTGCTCTGCTCGCCCACAGCGGTGTTACCGGAGTTCACCCAGACGGAATTAGATCCCGTTACCATCGCCCAATTGTTCGAGGCATCCCTGAAACCGATGCCTATTAAGGCAGAAGATACTTTAGCACCATCAGAGATCACTATGCTGTTGCTGTTTGCGAAGCTGCCCACATAGACGGAGTTATTCGTCCAGACGGAACCCGCTCCCGTTACGATTACCGAATTGTTGTGGGCTGTGTTCGAAAGTCCGATCTGTGCCTGAGTACTCTTCACCTGGCCGCCATTGGAGATGACCAAGCTATTGCTAGCTCCACTTCGGCCCACATAGAGAAATGCAGAATTCGACCAGAAGGAGCCCGTTCCCGTCACGATCACCGAATTGTTGTGGGCTGTGTTCGAATTTCCGATGTATCCCAAACCATTATACACCACGCCGCCGTTGGAAATGACCATGCTGTTGCCGGATCCGCTGTCGCCTACGCTGAGACCGGCCGAACCGAGCGAGTTGCTGAGGACGGTGTCCGCGTTTTGGACGAACAGGCTGTTGGAATTCGCGCCGACATTGTAGCCAACGAAGGTGTTGGTGTAGCGATTCGTGCCCGAGGTGAAGTTGCTGCTCACGCCGGAGGAGTTCGAGCCGACGTAGAGGTTCGTCTGCGCACGGAGCGTGCTCGCGGTAAACAAAGTTAGCAGGGCTGCTGCGAGGTAAAACGATGGAGCGTGTTTCATAGTTGGCATCATGTCGTGGGTGTGGTGGGTGTTGCTGCCTGCTTGAGGATTAATTTCAAGTGGACCGTGCTCCCTTCCCGAGCCCATGGCAACAACAATGGAAACAATGCGACGAACAGGTCAAAAACCACGCCGAAATGGTCACGGGGCTATTTTTTCGGGTGGAAAAAGCTGGGCGGCGGATCCGCCTCCGCACGCTTACGGCGGGACAAGTTAAACGCGGATAAAGGGCGGCAGAAGAAGGCCAACGACCAGACGTGAATGCAGCCCGCATAAACAACCCACCCAGCCCGCAGGCACGGCGGCGCTTTTCGGGCAGGTTGGCTTGGCGCCCTTCGGGCCATGTGATACTATTCATTTGTGTCAATCGCGCAGCAGTCCACCGAAGCCATACGCTACGTCGAGGCTTGGCGGGAAACGGGCAAATTGCTCGACCAGCTCAAGTGGGACAAACTGCGCAAGATGACAGAGGCCGATGCAGCACGTGCTTTCACCGAGTGGGATTACCCGCTGCCCTCGCCTTGGAAGCGGGAACGGTGTCCCGAGGACAACGGATTGGTGGAACAGCAACGCTGGTTCATGAAGGCTCATGCACATCGGGCCGATTCTTGAGGCGGCGATCGAGATCCAGAAACATCTGGAGGAACATCGCGCACGCTTCTGCTTCATTGGCGGCATGGCCGTTCAGCGCTGGGGCGAGCCGCGCTTCACCAAAGACGCGGACTTGAGCCTGCTGACCGAATTTGTGGATGACGAAAAATGGACAGACCTTCTGCTCGCGAAATTCGAGGCGCGTTATCCGGGTGCGCGGGATTTTGCCCTGCAGCGCAGGGTGCTCTTGCTCCGCGCCACCAACGGGATAGACTTGGATGTCTCGCTGGGCGGCTTGCCTTTCGAGAAACATTGCATCGAGCGCGCTTCGCGCTGGCACTTCGCCGATGGCAACTACCTGCTGACCTGCTCAGCGGAGGATCTGATCGTGCACAAGGCTTTCGCGGACCGTGCGTTGGATTGGATCGATATCGAGGGCGTGATCATGCGCCAAGGAGCCGAGCTCAAAACGGCACAGATTCTTGGGGAATTACAACCGCTGGCCGAACTCAAAGAGCAGCCCGAGATTGTCGCACGACTGCAGGAAATGCTGCGCAAAAGATCACACGCATAGAGCGCTCTGGAAAAAGTTGAGACTGTCTCTCCTGCCGAATTTGGAGCACGGCGCTGATAAACGCTGCGACCTGCGACGCGGCAGACCTCTACAGCGTATCCGGATCAACGACCAGTGGCGCATTGTCTTCCGCTGGACCGCACAAGGCCCCGCCGATGTCTCGATCACAGACTACCATTGACAGCCCCCTATAACGCTATAGGATATAAGAGTGAAAACGCCAATCACTCCCGGAGAGATTTTGCTCGAAGACTACCTTGAGCCGATGGGCATTTCGCAGAACGCGCTGGGCCGGGCCTTGGGTGTCAGCCCTCGCAGTATCAACGAAATCGTACTCGGGCGCCGCTCGATCACGCCCGAGATGTCACTCAAGCTGGGCAAATTTTTCAAACAAAGCCCGCAGT
>JBAXCT010000291.1:0-3014 GCA_037141375.1 Chthoniobacterales bacterium
ACGGTGGTCGGCTTGCGGTCGCTGGCGGCCTTCTGGACCGCGGCGAGGAAGCCCGTGGCGGTGGCCTGTTTCGTGTCGGGGCCGGTGGGCCCCCCCTGCCCCTGCTTCCAGACCGTCGCCTCGGCGTCGTAGGCCCCGGCGATCGTCGTGATCTCCTTCGGGTCGAGGCCGCGGTCGGGATCGAGAAGGCCGATCACCCTTTGCCCTTCACCGACGACAACGTCCGCGGCATGTTTGTCGCGCATCCGGAGGATGAAGTCGGCAAGGCGGGCGAGCGTCTCGGTCCGGTCGGCGGCCTCGAG
The DNA here is from genome assembly GCA_037141375.1 of Chthoniobacterales bacterium. Lineage (GTDB taxonomy): Bacteria > Verrucomicrobiota > Verrucomicrobiia > Chthoniobacterales > JACTMZ01 > JACTMZ01. The sequence goes on from JBAXCT010000291.1 coordinate 303, forward strand.
GGGCGCAAGTGCCGCGGCGTGGCGCGTGGCGAGGAGCCAGAGCGTCGGCTCGATCTGCCGGTATTCGCGGTCGGTCGCTTCCAGCCGGTCGCGGATCCGCGGCGAATCGTCGCGGGAGAATGCGGCGAAGGCAGCCGCGGCGGCCGCATCAGGCTGTGCGGCCAGCGTCGTGCGGGGAATAACGCCTCTGGATGCGACGGCCATCAGCAACAAGGTGCACCAGCAAGGGATGCGCAAGGCTGCCGCGCTTTGAACACGAAAGGGAAACACGTGGAGGGGAGTCGTTTGGATCACGGAGACGGACCGGGAACAGGAGCGGAGGGCTGGGAACCGACGTGATGTCTGCGGAGGCGTGTCACTGCTGTAGGTCAGGGAACTTCCGCAGCGTGCAAGGCTCGCAGAAGTCATTGCCCCCGCGCACCGAGTAACCGCCTTCGGCGAGCGGGATGACGGCGCCGCATCCGGAGCAATTCGTCGGTTCAAGGGGGGCGGGTTTTTCGGCCTTTTTGAAATTGTACTGATTCGTGCCAACGAAGACGACCATCTTCGGTTCGATGTCATCACGACACTCACGGCAATCCTGCCAGCGTTCTTCATGGCCTTCGCTGTGGTGCTTGCCGCCGGCATGCCCATGCGACCATTGGGTTCGACCACCGGCGGTGGGCTGTCGAGGTGCGGGAGCACGCGATCACGCCATGGTGGAACCGCTCCGTTCCCGCCGGTTTCACCGGCAGTTGGCGTATGGTCACCGCCTTTTGGGCCGCCGGATTCGAAAACGGGGAGTCTGCTGCAAAGAAGCTGGTCGCGATACTTTGCGGCCGGTAAACTCCGGCCTCGCATGTCGCTCACCTCACTCACCACCACTGGCATCATCGGCATCGGCCTGATGGGCAGCGCCGTGATGAAACGCACCGGCGCGGCCTGTGGCTGGGATCTCGATGCGGCACGCTGCGTGAATGCGACGACTGCCGACGACGTTTTTGGCCGCTGCGAGGTCGTTTTTCTCTGCCTGCCGAATTCCAAGATCGTGCGCGAGGTTTTGCGGAGCGCGACGCTGAAGCACGGACTCATCGTGATCGACACCACGACCGGCGATCCAGCCGAAATGGCCGCGCTTGGAGTCACGCTGGCCGAACAAGGAATCCACTACCTCGATGCGACGATTTCCGGCAGCAGCGACCAACTGGCTGCGGGCGATGTGCTGGTGATGGCGGGCGGTGACGTGAATGTTTTCGAGCGTTGCCGGGAGCTGTTCGCCAAATTTGCCAGCGATGCCGTTCACACCGGTCCCTGTGGAAGCGGTGCGAAGATGAAGCTCATCACGAACCTCGTCCTCGGCCTCAACCGCGCCGCCCTGGCCGAAGGACTCGTTTTCGCCAACGAACTCGGCGTGGAGGGAAAGCAGGCGCTCGACGTTCTGCGCCGCAGCATGGCCTATTCCATCATCATGGACACGAAGGGCGAAAAGATGCTCGCGCGTGATTTCACGCCGCAGGCGAAGCTCTCGCAGCATTTGAAGGACGTGCGCCTCATGCTCGCCGCCAGCTCCATCCCGCTGCCACTGAGCGAAACCCATCGCGCCCTGCTCGAAAAGGCCGAGACGCTCGGTTTTGGCGGGGCGGACAACAGCGCTGTCATTGAAGCCATTTCAAACCCATGACCGCACGCCAACGCTCCCTCGTTCTCGTCACGAGTTTCCTGGCGCTCGTCTTTGATGGGGTGGAACTGGGCTTGATGCCAGTCGCTTCACTGTCGGTGTCGAAAAGCCTGCTCGGCACCGCCTTCACCCCAGCATTGGGTGGCGTGTGGTTTGCGCGGTTTACGGCGGCGCTGATGCTCGGCGCGGCGATTGGCGGCATCGTGCTCGGCAGCCTCGGGGATCGCGTGGGCCGCGCGCGGGCGATGGGGGTGTGCATCTTATTTTACTCGGTCTTCGCGGCGTTGGGTGCGTATGCGCAGGACCAGTGGCAGATGCTGGCGTTGCGTTTCATGGTGGGGCTGGGCGTTGGCGGCTTGTGGCCGAATGGCATCGCGCTGGTCTCGGAATGCTGGTCTGCCGCGTCGAGGCCGCTGGTGGCCGGTGCCATGATGGCGGGGCTGAACGCGGGCATCCTGCTTCTCTCGCAACTCGCTTTGAATTGGTCGATCACGCCGGATTCCTGGCGCTGGGTGTTTCGATTCGCGGGTGCTCCGGCGCTGTTGGGTGTCTTTGTGCTCTTGGCACTGCCAGAATCGCCGAAGTGGCTGGCCACATGCCGCGAAGCGAAGACCACCACGCCGCTCCGGGAGCTGTTTCAGCCTTCACTCTTCCGGCTTACTCTCGTGGGTATCCTCATCAGTTCGATTCCGATGATCGGAGCCTGGTCTGCCAGCAAGTGGATGATCCCTTGGGCCGATACCATCGCCGGACCGGCCAATCCAGGCTACAAAGCAGCCACACAGGGCTGGTGGGCGCTCGGGGCCACGCTCGGCAGCTTTGCCGGGGCGCAATTCGCAAGCTGGATGGGGCGGCGGCAAAGCTACGCGCTGATCAGCGTGACGACCTTTGCGATCACCGTGTTCATGTTCCAAAAGTCCACGCCGATGCGTGAAGGATTTCATGCGGTGGTGTTTGCACAGGGCTTCGTGGCCACGCTGTTCTTCGGCTGGCTGGCGCTGTATCTGCCGGAGCTTTTTCCCACGCGGCTCCGCAGCACGGGCACGAGCTTTTGC
>JBAXCT010000292.1:0-3012 GCA_037141375.1 Chthoniobacterales bacterium
GGACGTTGGACACCGTCTGAGAAGATGGCGTATTCAGCGCCACCCGGCAATGTCGCGGAGGTGGTGAAGTTGCTCGCGTGACCGAACCATGGACCGTTCCAGTGAAACTGGGGCGCGGTAGGCGTGCTGACCTATAGGTATTTACGGCTTTTTTACACGGCCATCAATCGGCAGACTCGCAAAGCCAACACGTGGGGGCATCGGCCTCGGTGAGAAGCGCGCCGCGTTCACGGGCAAGCGCGAGAAATTGGCCTGCCGTGATCGCACTCGCCGGCATGGGCAGCCTTCGCACCACCTCGGAGAACGACTCCCGTGGCGTCCGCTTTGCCCGTTTCAGCCGCCCATAGGCGTCGATTTCCAAAGTGATTGTCTTCGTCGCCACATCTCAGTAAGTGCACGACCATGCATGAAATTCAACGTCTCAAATCTGCTTGTTGAACGTAGCTCTTCCCGCCGTTGTGCCGGCGGAAAACATGGCTTCAATCCGCAATTCTTTTTTTTTGCCGCGCCGCCGGAGACATTTCACTCAGGCTTGGCTTTGGCCTGTCTCCTTCACCAAACTCCGACTCAGGTTTCACTCCTTTTTCCCCTCCCCGAATTGTCTAAAGCGGAAGCTTGGGCGATACTCCAGTCATCCCCCGATGAAGCGAATTGTCCGAAATGGTGCGCTATGCCTTTACTTCGGCGCAACAGCCGCTGTCGCTTCGCCGGTGCTGAAGCATGTCGAGATGTCGATCAGCAACGATGTGGGGTTGGGCAATGAAATCTGCGTGGTCGGGCCGCATCCGCTGCTCGGCTCAAACGATCCGCTCAAGGCGGTGAAGCTCGCTTGGAATGAGGGCAACATCTGGCGCGGAACCATTGCGCTGCCTGCAGGCGAAACAATCACCTACCGCTTCATCAGGCGCAATTTCAGCACGACCAGTTGGGGCAACCCGACAAACGCGGTCGAGTTGACCGGCAATGTCTCGACCAACGTGCCGACACACCCGCCCGCGCCTTGGACAAACAAGACGCTCTTCCTGCACAGCCCGTGGACCAATGCGAATGTCTACTGGCGAAATCTGACGCCGGGGCCAAGCAACTGGACAACCACGGCGATGACGGCGGCCGGCACGGGCCGCAATGCGAACGAACGTCTTTTCCGCGGTGCGATCAGCGCGGGTCCGGGAGCTGAAATCGAATTCGTTTTCAACAACGGAGCAAACGCGTGGTCCAACGCCCCCGCGCCACCGACCAATGCCTCGGCCTATCAGGGCCTGTCGGGTCCTTACAATTTCCGCACGACGCTCGATCAGTTTTTCGTACAGGACGGGAATGTTTTCAACTACCTCCCGCCGGTGACTGTTTCCGCTCCGCAGATGATCACGACCAACGTGGGATCCACCGTGACGAATATTCCCGGGCGACCAGTGACAATTTACCTGCCGCGCGGCTACGCGCAGAACGGATGGAAAAAGTATCCCGTGGTTTACTTCCACGACGGGCAGAATGTTTTCTTCCCCGGTGCCGGGTTCGGAACGTGGGATGCCGACCGTATCGCCAACCACGAGATTTCGCAGGGCCGCATGCGCGAGGCGATCCTCGTCGCCATTCCCAACGGCAACGCCTACGGCTCCGACCGGCTCTACGAATATCTTCCCGACGGCGATGCCATCACGAACTACGGCAACCTCGGGCTCAATTTCACCGGCCGCGCCTCGCTCTATTTGCAGTGGATGCTCGACAACCTTGCACCAACGATGGACTTCAACTTTCGCACCTTCGGAATCAGTCCGGGCGACACTCTCACGGCGGGATCGTCTATGGGCGGGCTTATTTCCGATTACATCGGCTTCATGCGTCCGGATCGTTTCGGCGCGGTGGGCATTTTTTCGCCCGCGTACTGGGCGGGACCGAGCTATCTCGCCAATCGCACGCTGACCAACCAACCCGTGCGGCGCTACATCTACATGGGCACGGCGGAATCGAGCACCGGACAAAGCAGCTCGAACATTTACTGGCAAGATGCGCTCACGGTCTACAATCGCTACATGCACGTCGGCGAGACGGTGAACCGCGACCTGCGTTTCGAGGGTGGCGCGGGCGGACAACACAACGAGGGTAACTGGTCGCTCCGTTTGCCGACCTTCTTCGCGTGGGCGCTGGATCCGTGGCGTGAGGCGAATCCCCTCGCCCTGGCAATTGCTCCGCCTCAACTGCAAATCGCAGCCCGTGCGGACGGAACACTCGATCTGCGCCGCGAAGAATTGTGCGGCTTCGCGCAGTCCCTCGCCGCAAGCAGCGACCTTTCCTTGTGGACGACAAATCCGGTGAGCAACACCGGCGAGGCATGGGACGCGGCGACGAGCAATGTTGTCCCGACCGTTCGCCAGTTTTGGCGGTTGCGCACAGTTGCGCCTTAGCGCGTTTTCAATACCAGTCTTTACGCCGTCTCGTTTGTTCCATCCGGATTTTGGCTACGCGGGATGGGGGGCGTTGGACAATCGCCAGAAAGATTGGCGTCCTCAGCGCCAGCCGGCAATGTCGCGCAGAAGGAGTTGTTGATCGGAAGACCAGAGCATGGATCGCCTCACCGAATCCGGGTCGCTGTAAACACGCGACAAGTGGGCGGCGCGACGGAAAGATTCGCGCGCGGCGGCGTGCTGACCGGTCTGCCACTCGCAGAGGGCACGCATCGCGTAGGGATCGGCCCACCGACCGCTGCTGGTGTCGACGGCACAGATTGCAGGAACGAGCGCCGCCGTGAAATCACCACAGCGGAAAGCAGCGTCAGATAATCCAAAATAGGCAACAGCAGTCTGCGGGAATTGCTGTAAGACGTCGGCCCAGAGCTGGTCGGCCTCGCACCAGATGCGTTGGCGCCGAAGGTTGGCGGTGTATTCGGCGCCCAGCGCGAGCACGACCAAAGAGGCCAACACCGGCGACAAGGCGGTGCCACGGCGCGCGAGGGCCGCGAGGCCCGCCGCGGCCACTAGGCCGAGTCCTGCCAAGGGAACATAAAGATAGCGG
>JBAXCT010000293.1:0-3011 GCA_037141375.1 Chthoniobacterales bacterium
ATCCCGTGCTGGCCAAACGGCTCGAGGACGCCGGCGCGGCCACGGTCATGCCGCTCGGTTCGCCCATCGGGAGCAACCGCGGACTCGAGACCCGAGCGCAGATCGCTATCATCATTCAGCAGGCCCGCGTTCCTGTCATTGTTGACGCCGGCATCGGCGCGCCCAGCCACGCCGCCGAGGCGCTGGAGATGGGCGCCGACGCCGTGCTGGTCAATACCGCCATCGCTGTCGCCGAGGATCCCGTCCGCATGGCCCACGCTTTTCGACAAGCCGTTGAAGCCGGCCGTGCTGCGCGCGAGGCTGGTCTTCCCTCGCAGCAGGACACCGCTGCGCCGACCAGTCCCCTCACCGCATTCCTGCAAAGCGCCTGAAGCGGGCGAGCCAAGGGATGCGCTGGCCTTTGGCCGGGCCAAGACCACCAACTACCACGGCAACAGTGACGTATTGCTCCGGAGACATCCGACGAAGTTCATGCGAAGGCTAATCAACCAGCGCCGATACGGCAGACGCGAAGATATCGGTGTGGTCATCAATGTCTTGCTCGGTATGAAACGGCGACAGAAGTGCCATATTATGGAACGGCGTCAGAAGCACACCCCGGTTAAGAGCCCACAGGTGCATGAAGTTTTCGAGTTCCGGGTCCACCCGGGCAGCCGCCTGCGCCCCATTCTTCGGAGCACCCGGGTTGTCGTCGACGGATGAACCTGCGGCCCGATGGCGCCGTGGCGGGAAATGGTTTGGCCGTGCTCGTCGGCGATGACGAGAGTTTCATCAACGGTGCCGTGGTAGCACCAATCGTGCACGAGGACCTTCGGCCGCCCGGTCAGATGCCGAGCCAGCCGCAGAACGAAACGATTCGCGTCGGTTGCGCTGATGGAAAACTGCCATTTCGGCAAACCGAAGCGTCGGGCCAGTTCTTGACCCACCCAAGTTGCGTCGACGCTCGGAAGCATCACAGTCGAACCACGATTCAGCTGCGCGGTAATCGCCGATGTAATTTCATCGACTGCGTGGCCGGTCATGGACCCTGTGTCACCCAAGCAAAAGTCGGTGTAACCATGACCGTCGAGGTCGACGAATTTTGCGCCTCGCGCTTCGGTCACTGAGATCGGAAACGCACCTGGCCATCGCTTCATCCACGGCATGGGCACACCACCAAGCAACGAATCGCCCGCTGCTTTTGCCGCGGCTTGCGATTTCGGATGCGACCCAACGAACCTTGCCTCCTCGTTGGCCATGCGCTGTGCGAGGATGCTGCGATCAATTGCGCTCATTTTTGATACTTATATAATGTGCCACATGCAGGTCTAATAGTCTTTTGCGCGCCGATCGGAGACTTCCGGTGCGGCACGCGGCATCGGCGTAGGATGGACGCGCGCGGATGTCTTCCTCGGCGAGATGAGGAAATTCGCGAAGTATCTCCTTGTGGGATATTCCGGAGCCCAGATACCCAAGTGCATCGTGTGCACTGATTCTGCCCGCGCCCGCAAGGCAGAAAAGCCTCTCCTGTCTTCCGCGAGGCGGACATCGCCCAGAGAAGCGCAAGTCATGTTGAGAACAACTTCGCCGGGCGCAAACTTAGCCAGCCGCGCCCACGCAGTCCGCGCGGGGCGCGGAGGCGGGTAGCTTACTCAATGCCGTGAGGATGCAGATGTTCCTCGGCCATTTTTTTCAATCCCACCCGGTCAATTTTTCCGGTGGGGTTGAGCGGCATCTCGTCGAGGAAGACAATTTCTTCGGGCGCTTTGTAGCCGACGCGCTCGCGGCAGAAGTTGATCAGCTCCGCGCTGGAAGGACGGGATTGGCCCTCGCGCAGGGTGACGTAGGCACGGACGTTTTCGCCGTGCACTTCGTCGTGGATGCCCACGACACCGGCCAACGCCACGGCCGGGTGTTCATCAAGTGCGCTCTCCACTTCCATCGGGCTGATGTTTGACCCGTCATGGACGATGACCTGTTTTTTGCGTCCGAAAAACCAAAGATAGCCATCTTCATCGGAGTGGGCGAGATCACCCGAGTCGATCCAACCGTCGCGGACAACCTGCCGGGTAGCCTCGTGGTCGTTCCAGTATCCCGTCATGAGACTTCCCGTCTTGATCCAGATGCGGCCGACTTGGCCGGGGCCCACCAGTTCATCGTCGTCGTTGCGGACCTCGATGCTGAAGCCAGGCGTCGCCTGACCGATGGAGCCGCGTTTCATCACGCCGGCCGGCGGGTTGAGCGTGGCCAGACCGACCTCGGTCATGCCATAGCCCTCGTCGATCGGGAAGCCGGCCAATTCGGCGAACTCAGTGAGAAGCTCGGTCGAGACTTTGTCGGACCCGGAACGGCAGACGCGGAGGGATGAAAAATCATCAGGCCGCAAATCATGGTCCCGCACCAAGGCGATGAGAGCGGCGGGAATCATAGCCAGCACGGTGGGCTGGAACTCGCGCAGCAGAGGCAGCAATTCATGGCTATCGAAGGTGCGGGCCACCGCCACTTTGCCGCCGACCGCCAAACTGCTCAGCGCCCAGAGGAACGACCCGACATGGGACATGGAGGAACCAGGCAGAAAGGTGTCGTGCGGCCGCAAGTTGAAAGCGGCCGCGGCACTGGCCAACATCCAGCGCAAAGACTCTTGCGAGTGAGTGACGCCCTTGGCCGGCCCTGTGCTGCCGGAGGTGAAGAAGATGGCTGCAGGGCTGGAAGGAGCGACGGAGGGAAACGGATGCTCGGGCGGACGGCCCTTCATCATGGACTCCAAGCTGACCGCACCGGGATCCTCCGAGCCTCCGAAGGAAATCATGCCGAGGGGCAATTGCGAGGCGAGGGCGCTCGCGGCGAGGTCGGCGGCTCTCTCGACGTGAAAAACCAGAGCGGTCGCACCGCTGACTTGAAGCGCGTGGTCGATCTCGCGGTGGGTGTAGCGGTAGTTGAGCGGGGTGACGCAGAGGCCTGCTTTGAATGAAGCCAAGTAATGGGTCAGCAGCGCGATCCGGTTCGGCATGAGCGAGGCAATCCGGTCGCCC
>JBAXCT010000294.1:0-2924 GCA_037141375.1 Chthoniobacterales bacterium
GCGCCGAGGTAGCCGAGGCGCCATCCGGTCATGGCATAGGCCTTGCTGAATCCGTTGATCGTGATGGTCAGATCGTAGGCCTCCTTGGAGAGCGAGGCCGGGCTGACGTGCTGCGCATCATCATAGATGAGTTTCTCGTAGATTTCGTCGGAGAGGATGAAGATATCCTCGGTGAGGGCGACCTCGATCAGCGCCTCGAGTTCGCTGCGGGTGTAGACCGATCCGGTCGGATTGCCCGGGCTGTTGAGGATGACCATCTTGGTGCGTGGGGTCATCGCATTCTCGAACTCCTCGGCCGTCATCTTGTAGGAATTGGAGGCTTTCGTCGGGACGATGACCGGCTCGGCGCCGACCAGTTTGACCATATCGGGATAGCTCAGCCAGTAAGGCGCAGGGATGATGACTTCGTCGCCGGGCTCGCAGCAGGCGAGGATGGCGTTGTAGCAGGACTGCTTGGCGCCGTTGCTCACGACAATCTGGCTCGGCTTGTAATCGATGCTGTTGTCGGCAGCAAATTTTTCACTGATCGCGGTGCGCAGTTCGGGCACACCGGCACTCGGCGTGTATTTTGTGAAACCGTCCTGCAGGGCCTTGATCGCCGCCGCTTTGATGTGCTCCGGCGTGTCGAAATCGGGTTCGCCGGCCCCAAATCCGCAGACATCGATGCCCTCGGCGCGCATGGCCTTGGCTTTGCTGTCGATAGCGAGAGTGAGGGACGTTGTGAGTTGAACGGCGTGGGAAGAGAGATCCATGATTTTTCGGTTGGGTAAAAAGTTGAGCCGGACAGGTTACGCGGCTCCTCCCGCAGATTCAACGAATCCTTTCAACAAGTTGTCCCACGCCGATACCGATCTCGCGGGTGGTGTTTTCGGGCGAATCGGAGGCGTGCGCGGCGTTGACCATCATGCTCGTGCCGAATTCCTTGCGAATGGTACCGGGCGGAGCCTTGGCCGGATCGGTCGGCCCGAGGACGGCGCAAATTTTGGCCGCGGCGCCCGGCCCCTCAAAGACCAAAGCGAGAATTTTTTGTGTCCCCGGCCGGCCGTGTTCCGCGAATGGGAGGTCGGACGGACGGGATCCTGACATGAAGGCGATGAGATTTTCGCAACGCTCACGCCCCGGCCCGGCACCGAGCAAGCCGGTCAAAACTTCGAGCACCGGCCCGTAAAATGCCATGCCTTCCGTGACCGGCATCTGGTGCACCTTTATCGCGATCAGCGGCACACCAATGCGCGCGAAAACATCGAGCACCACGCCGGACCGCGTTCCGGGAAAAACGAAATTATCCGGCTTGATCAAGACGAGCGAACGCTCGGATCCGGTGGCCACCGGGCGCTAGAGGCCGGCGGCGAGCTCGCGGAGTTCCCTCTCCCCGTCCGGCTTATTCCCGCAACCGGGAGTCGAGGATGAGTGTCACCGGCCCGTCGTTGACGAGGGACACTTCCATCATGGCGCCGAAGGTGCCGGTGGCGACCGGGCGTCCGAGCACGCTCTCCATCGAGCGGACAAAGTTTTCGTAGAGCGGCTCGGCGACCTCGGGTGGGGCCGCGCGATGCCAGGATGGCTTGGTTCCTTTGCGCGTGCTGGCCAGCAGGGTGAACTGGCTGACCACGAGAACGCCACCGCCGGATTCGGTGACGGAGAGATTCATGCGGCCGCTGTCATCGGGGAAAAGTTTTTGCGCCGCGATTTTTCCGGTCAGCCAGGCGATGTCCTCGGGTGCGTCATCTGCAGCAACACCGACGAGCACAAGGAGTCCATGTTCGATCTCGCCGATGGTTTGCCCTCCGATCGTGACGGACGCGCGGGATACTCTTTGCAAGACGGCTCGCATGACACAGACCTAATCAACGACGGTGAGCACAGGCCTTGTGGGTTGCAACGGCGAAACTGCCGTCGCACAATCCGTCGATCATCAGAGAGTCGCCCCGAAGAGTGCGCCGACTCCGGCGGTGAGCGCCATGGCCAATGCGCCCCAGAAAGTGACCCGTGCCGCAGCGCGCAATACGGAAGAGCCACCGGCACGCGCGGCCAATGAACCCAAGAGCACAAGAAACAACAAAGAACTGCACGAGACCGTCCAAACCAGCGTGGAAGGAGGAACTAAGAGAACGACGAGCAGCGGCATGGCCGCACCGACCGCGAAAGTAGCAGCGGAAGCCAAGGCCGCCTGAACCGGCCGCGCGGTGAGCGTGTCGGAAATGCCGAGCTCATCACGGGCATGGGCGCCCAAGGCATCCTTCGCCATCAGCTGCGTGGCAACCTGGTCGGCCAGCGCGGTGTCCAACCCGCGCCCGACATAAATGGCAGCCAGTTCGGCGTGTTCGCGGACCCCATCAGTCGCCAACTCTTCCCGCTCCCGCTCCAAGTCCGCATTCTCCGTGTCGGCTTGTGAACTGACAGAAACATACTCACCCGCAGCCATCGACATCGCGCCCGCCACCAAGCCGGCAATACCGGCCACCAGAATATTACCGCGACCGGACTCGGCTGCGGCGACACCGACAATCAGACTCGCGGTGGAAACGATGCCGTCGTTGGCTCCGAGCACAGCGGCGCGCAGCCAACCGATGCGGTGCGTGCGATGGCTTTCGATGTGTCTCATGTGGATACCGCGTGGAGTCGTTAGTCGCACCACAGCACTATCCAACACGCTCAAAGCTACCGCGAGTCCTTTGCGCGGGACGTCACGGCCTGAGCTTATTGCTTTCCGCCCACCGCGTGATGGCTTCTTCCGCCGAGGGGGCACGTCCGAAGAAACGCTCCTGCTTCGTGATATCGGAAACAAAAATGCCTTTCTTGAAGAACAAAAACATCTGCATCAGGTCATAGCCCAACTCCGAGAAAAGTTTGGTCGGATAGACGAGCAGACGGAAAACAAACCACGGCACGACCCACGTGGATAATTTCTTGCGGGTGACCAA
>JBAXCT010000295.1:0-2875 GCA_037141375.1 Chthoniobacterales bacterium
CGCCGAATATTGATCGCCTTGCGAAGCAAGGCCTGGTCTTTGCCAACGCCTACACGCCGACATCCAAGTGTGCGCCGTCGAGGGCGGCGATCCTTACCGGCCGCAATCCGTGGCAGTTGGAGGATGCAGCGAATCATCAGCCTTACTTCCCTGCGAAGTTCATGGCCTTCAGCGAGGCGCTCGCCAAGGCCGGAATCCAAACCGGGGGCGCCGGCAAAACATGGGGGCCCGGCGAGGCGAAGTCTGGCGACGGCAGCCAACGCAACTTCGCGATCGGCGACGGTGGTGGGAAGAACGCAAGCGACCCGGGGGCCGCACTCGCCGCGTTTCTGAGGAATCGCACGCCGGGCATGCCATTCTTTTACTGGTTCGGCAGCAGTTACCCCCACCGCTCGTACAAGCCGGATTCCGGTATCGCGGCCGGCAAGAAACCCTCCGACATCGAACGTGTGCCCGCCTACTGGCCCGACAACGATCTCATCCGCCGCGACATGCTCGACTACGCGATCAAAATGGAAGCCTACGACGCCCAGGTCGGCTCGTTGCTCGCCTCGCTCGAGGCCAGCGGCGAGGCGAAGAACACCTTGATCATCGTCACGTCCGACCACGGTATGCCGTTTCCTCGCGTGAAGGGGCACACCTACGACGACGCGCATCACGTCCCGTTCGTCGCGTCGTGGCCCGCCGGGATCGCGAGACCAAGCCGACGCGTCGCCGAGTTCATCAGCTTTATCGACCTCGCCCCGACGTTCCTCGAATTGTTCGGTATCGATGGCACGGCGCAGGGTATGTCGCCCATCACCGGTCGCAGCTTCGCTGATCTGCTCCACGACGACGCGAAGGGTCAACGCACGACCGTCATCGTTGGGCGAGAGCGTAACGATGTGTTGGCCCGGCCCGGCTCCCCAGCGGGCCTGGGCTATCCCTCACGGGGGATTCGCAGCGGCGATTGGTTCTACGTCCACAACTTCGCCCCGGACCGCTGGCCGTGCGGCGATCCCGATCTCGGTTTCAAAGACTCGGACGCCAGTCCGAGCAAGACGCTTTTGCTGGAGAGCGGCGAGAAGGATCCCTTCTGGCAACACGCCTTCGGCAAACGTCCAGCCGAGCAGCTGTTCGACCTTGCCCGCGATCCCGACTGCGTGACCAACCTCGCGGCCAATCCCGACTTCGCCACGAACGTGGTCGCGTTGCGCGAGCAACTCATGAGCGAACTCAGGAAACAGCACGACCCGCGCGTGCTCGGCCAGGGCGATGTGTTCGAACAATATGCGTCTCCGCGCACGAAGACCGCCGATGCCGTGCCGGAGAAGAAGCAATCGAAGGAAGGGTGACTCGCACGAGGTCAACTTGCGGCCACATCCAAACCCAAAGGCGAGACTCGTGCAACCGGACAAACAAACCACGAACCATCGGATTCTTTGGCTCGTCGCGCTCTTGCTGACTCCGTGGTTTGCAGTGCACGCCGCGGACGAGATCGTTCCCGTGACAGTGTCACCTCCGGATCACCGTGGCCTGTACGCCATCTGGTATGAACGCGCGCCGGAGGTGATGGAATTGGCATATATCACTGGAGTTCAGGTCGTCGCGCAGTGGGGCGACCTGGAAAAGTGGAAAGCCAGTACGACTTCGGCCGACTGGCTGCGCAGATGAAAAAGCTGCATGACCAAGGCCGGATGTTCACGGTGCAGGTCAACGGCAACGAAAAGCCATCGTGGCTGTTCGAACGCGTTCCCTGTTTGCCGGAGCCGTTGAACGTGCAGGTGCACGATGCGCAGGGGACGCTGATGTATTGGCATCCGGCGTTTGAGCGGGCGTATCTCAATTTCCTGCACGCTTACGCCACGTTTTTGAAACAATCGCCCTACCGGACGTCGGTGCTCGGCGTGCGGCAGAACTTCAACGCCATCGGCACGGAGCACTGGCATGTGCCCGGGAACAAGGTTTCCTTGTCGCAATGGCGTGTGCCATCCGGCGCGCATTCCGGGAAACCGTTCACCCAGGCGCTGGGCCGCGTGTATCAGACCCGCGGTGTGAAGAACGCCGGCCCGGATGACCAGCGTTTCGGAGCCTGGTCGTGGCTGTTGCCGCGAGACCAGGCGATGGAACTCAAGCTGGACGACAGCTTCGCCACCAGCCTCGCGACGCAGGCCGCCGAACTTCGCGTCACCTATCTGGATCAAGGCGACGGTGAGTTCGACGTTCGAGCCGCCGGACGGACTTTTCACACCCAATGCAGCGATTCCGGTCGTTGGCAAACCGTGGCGTGGGACCTGTCCCGGCCGGCTTTCGGAAGAGCTGACTCCGACGCGCACCCTCGACTGGACGCGATCGGAGCTGACCTGAACGTGCACATGGTCGAAGTCGTGCGCAAAGAACTCCCTTGAAATCCCGCACCGCATAACCAACCGCTTGGCTTCAGAAGATCGGAATACATATGCAACATTCCCTTGCCATTTTCGTCGCTCTGCTCCTCGCGGCGCAAGGCATGTTCTCCGCTGCGGCGGATATTGACTTCGTGAAAGAGATCGAGCCGATCCCGAGCTTGCGGACGATCTCGGCTACCGAAGTGCCCGACTCAGCCTGCCGGAGCGCGAAAGAAATGTGCTCTCCCGAAAAGTGCTTGTTTTCCATTCGCACAGCCCACCTTTGTGGTGATTGCAACGGTGAAAAGCGTCACATCCCGGATGGATCGAGAAACGGAGTAGAACGTCATGCTCAGGGGGTGCCTCGCGAAGCACAGAAAGTGATCGACGACTCCTCCTCGGTGATAGCTCCATGGCCCATCCTTGGTTCGCGGAGCGGACCGCAGTACTTCTGACTATCCTTCTCATGCTGAAACCATTCCTATGACACCCCTTCATCGTCTCTCGAC
>JBAXCT010000296.1:0-2867 GCA_037141375.1 Chthoniobacterales bacterium
ACTATTATCTTAGCCATGATCCCACGGTGCTAGCATCAGAAGAAGAAGATATCTTGCTCAAATCCCTTTTCCATTAGCTGTCGCTTTGGTGTGCCAAGCGAGCATTGACGATTGAAAGCGAAAAGGCTGATGTTGTGAGCGTGTTTTTCATGGTTGTTGGAAGACTGAGTCCAAGTTCAGCCGTGATGAAGCACAACGGAATCCCCACCAAATCCGATGATCCTGCCTCGGGAAGCTAGGCGGTGTTAAGCGAGAGTCCTGCGGTGACAAAACCCGAAACACCCATGAAGAACCGACATAGCGCAGAACAAATCATCCGGATCTTGGGGCTGGATCACTTGCGAGGAAGGTTGGCCAGCGGGTATCGAAAAACGCCTTCGGTGGCGGTGGCGGCGACGAGCATGGTGTCATTAACTTCAAGGTCGTAGATTGTGAGGTCGGGCAGTCCCGTATTGATCGCCGTCCAAGAGTCACCGTTATTTGACGAGTAATACACGCCGGAGCCAAACGAAGCTGCGAAGATGAAGTCGCCATCGGAGGCAAATCCCCGATACGAGCTACTGGGAAGGCCGGTGGTGGCTGCAAGCAGTGTCCAGCTACCACCGTAATTGGTGGACCGGTAAACGCCGGAGCCAATGCCTCCGCCAGCGAACAGGGTCGTGCCTTTGCTCTGGATCGCCCGGATGGGGGTCGTCGTCATGCCGCTGTTCGCAGCGAACCAGTTGGTGCCCAAGCCGGTGCTCTTGTAAACACCGGCGTTCACGGTGCCCACAAACACCGTGGTGTCGATGGAAGTGACGCTGCGTACATCAATGCTCGCCATCCCGGCGGACTGCCAGTTGTCGCCATCGTTCGTGCTGCGAAAAACACCCGTGGGCGTGACGACGAACAAGCAAGGGTCGAGGTAGTGGATGCCGCTGGTGAGCAGGTTACCCAGACCATTAGTTTTCTGAATCCACGTCGCGCCATTGTTCGTGCTGCGATACACACCCTGACTGGTGCAGGTGAAAAGGTATCTGGGGTTCGAGGCAAAACCGCGTGTGGGACCGGTGTTGTCATTGCCGGTGTTGGACGCCTCGAAGCTCGCCGCGCTGTTGCTGGACACATAGACGCCCGTGGCACCACCGGCAAAGGTGGACCCATCTTTGAACATCAAGGCCTGCATGTTTTTGTTCTCCGTACCCGTACTTTGATACCATGCCGGCGTTGGCATTGGCGTCGGGGTCGGGGTTGGTGCAGCCGAAAGAACCGTCCGATAGAAGGCCTTGTCGGCCGGTGGGTTTGTATCGGTAAACTCGCCGCTGGTGATCCCGACAGCGATATTGGACCATCCGACTTCGGCCAGAGACGTAGTTCGTTGCACGTCCGTCGGGACATTAGGGGAAACCGTCCAATTAAAGTAGAAGCCGCTGCTGTCCTTGGTTGTTGCAGCATAAGTTATCGCAGCCAGCACAGCCAACAACACCACCACGAGGATGCAACGTGCTGAATAGAGGTTTCGCACTACTTCAAAAATACCCCTCAAGCCTCAACCAGCAAGACGAACTAACAGGCAATCTGGGCCGAAAGTATGCTGAGTGCTGGCAGCGACCGAGTTAGCATCCAGTCTGCCCAAAATCCACGCCAATCCATCCCGCCGACCGACTTTCTGCCGATCCTCAAGCAGCTCAATGCCTCTGCCGGGTATCTTGGGCCTAGGCATGGCGGCGCAAGCATGGAAAGATCTGGAAGAGTTCGACGCAAAAAACCGCGTTCGCGCTGGGTTTGAAGATGCCACGGTGGAAATCATGATGCGATAGCGACGGCTCCATCCAAAGCGCTGCGCGCCGCAATTGCTTCAAGCTCCGAGATCCGGCCGTCTCGAGCGGGTCTGTTCCAGCGCCCGCTCCCGCCGCCAAGACTCGATGGCCCCGTGGTTTCCTCCAAGCAGCACCTCAGGGACCGGCCAACCCTGGAACACGGCCGGGCGCGTGTAGTGCGGATACTCCAGCAGTCCGTGCGAAAAGGATTCGTCGGCCGCGGACTGCGCATCGCCGAGCACACCGGGCAGCAGGCGCACAACCGCATCGGTGATGACCAGCGCAGCGATCGTGCCGTTGGTCAGAACATAATCGCCGAGGGAAATCTGCTCGTCGACCAGATGGTCGGCCACCCGCTGGTCCACCCCTTCGTAGTGCCCTGAGATCATAATGAGGTGTTTTTCCGCCGAGAGACGGCGCGCCGCGGACTGGTCGAAACGTGCGCCCTGCGCGGAGAGTAAAATGACGCGCGAACCCGGACGACGAAGTTCCTGCAGCGCATTGTAGATGGGCTCGACCTTCAGAAGCATGCCGGCGCCGCCGCCATAGGGAGGTTCGTCGGTCACACGGTGCTTGCCCGGCGCCCAATCGCGGAGGTTACGCAGGCGGATGTCGGCCAAGCCCTTTTCCCGCGCAATCCGCAGCATGCTTTCGCCGAGGATCCCCTCTCCCATCGCCGGGAAAAGCGTAAGAATATCGATTTCCACCGGGTGCAATGCTAACATGCAGGTACAGACAAAACCAGACATCGAATGAACACCCTCCGCCCCTCCATGTTTGCCGGATGCCATGCATCTCTCCTTGCCCTTCTGACTTCCGCCCTTCTCTGGGGCGGTTTTGCGCCCGCTCGCGCTACCATGGTCGAGGAACTTTCCGAGGCTGACCGTGCGAGATTGGAGAAAGGAGATGATGTCCTCATTACCCGCGAGATTGAAGGTGCTGCGTGGCCCGAAGTCAGCATCTACCGCAAAGTCAAAGCCACCCCGCAGGGCGTCACGGAGCTTTTCCTCGACTACGAGCACGCCAATACATTCATCGCGAACCTGAAGTCGGCCGTGGTCGAGAACG
>JBAXCT010000297.1:0-2849 GCA_037141375.1 Chthoniobacterales bacterium
GGAGACTCCGGCGTGGCAGCCTTCGCGCTCGCTGCGCGGCGAGCGAAGGCTGGAGGCGACGGGAGTCGAACCCGTGTCCTCATGGCGCTGGACGCCGCCCGCTACATGCTTAGCTGCCGGTGAGTATTCGGACTCGGGCTGCTCGGCAGCGCGCTACCCTCGTCCTATCGTCCACGAGAAGATTCCCGGCGCCGGCGGTCGATCCCGTCGTCGAGTTGCCTGCTGTCGTCGGCTTCCCGCCTAGCAGGCGTCAACTGGAAGCCGTCGCGGGCGTTTAAGCCGCGAGAGCGAGATCTTCGGTCTCTGCTGTTATTTTTTTGATTCGCTTTTTAACGAGGCCAGCGAATCACCCTCGGCATGCAGACGTCGCTTCGCACCATAAGTCGAAACCAAATACGCCCCCTATGCCCCCATCTTCGCTGCGGCCGGGTCTTTTGTCAAATCGCCCGGCGCGGGCGCGACCTCTTCAGCCTTCCATCTCCAGCGTGATGGGGATGAATTTCGACATCGGGGTGCGGCTTTTGTCGGCATAGTCATCCACGCCGACCAGCACATTGGTCTCCGGGAAGTAGGCGGCAGCGCAGCCGCGAGGGATGTTATAGGCGACCGGACGGTACCCGGTGACGCGGCGCGCGAGACCGTCGCTCGCGTGGCTGCGTAAAGTGACCCGGCACTGTTCATCGAGCCCGCGCTCGGCCATGTCCTCGGGGTGGAGAAAAACAACCCGCCGCTCGCCCTCGATACCGCGGTAGCGGTCGCCGCTGTCATAGACGGTCGTGTTGAATTGGTTGTGCGACCGGATGGTGGTGAGCCGCAGGTGACCGGCCGCGACGGAGATGTCGGGCAGCAGGTTCAAGACGAAGTTCGCCTTGCCGGTGGCAGTGCGCCAGATGCGTCGCGCGGCGAGGTTGGGCAAGTGGAATCCGCCGGGCTGCAAGATCCTCGCGTTGTAATCCTCGAAACCCGGCACCACCGCCTCGATGCGATCGCGGATGAGACGATAGTCGGCGCACAGCGCCTTCCAGTCGACGGGTCCATCTGGAAAAAGCGCCCGCCCGATGCCAGCGACGATGGCAGGCTCGGAGCGCAGCAGCGCGGACGCGGGGTGGTTTTTTCCGGTCGAAGCGTGGACCATGCTCATCGAATCCTCGACGGTGACCGATTGAGGTCCGCCGGCCTGATGGTCGACCTCCGATCGTCCGAGGCACGGGAGAATGATGGCCGCGGTGCCGTGGACAACATGGCTGCGGTTGAGGTGCGTGGAGACATGCACGGTGAGCGCGCAGCGGGCCAGCGCTTTCCAAGTGAGTTCGGTGTCCGGTGTAGCCGAGGCGAAGTTTCCGCCCATGCCCATGAAAAATTTCACTTTCCCGCCGGCCATCGCCTTGATGGTGTTCACGGTGCAGTAGCCGTGGTTTCGCGGTGCGGTGAAGCCGAAAGATTTTTCCAGCTTGGCGAGAAATGTTTCGCCGGGCGCCTCGGTGATGCCGACCGTGCGGTCGCCCTGCACGTTGCTGTGTCCGCGCACGGGGCAGGGACCGGCCCCGGGTCGGCCGATGTTGCCGCGCAGGAGGAGGAGGTTGACGATTTCCTGGATGTTGGCCACCCCGTGTTTGTGCTGCGTGAGCCCCATGGCCCAGCAGCAGATGACGCGGCGTGCTTGCCGGTAGATTTCTGCCGCCGCAACGATCTCGCTTTTTTCCAGACCGCACGAAGCGAGCAGATCATCCCACGATGTTTCCCGCACGGCATGGCGGTATTCGCCGAAGCCATGCGTGTGCGCCGTGATGAATTCCCGGTCCAGCACGCCGCCCTCGCTGTCCTCCTGCTCGAGGAGGTGCTTGACCATGCCGCGCACCGCCGCGACATCGCCGCCGATGCGCAGCTGGCAGTAGAGCGAACTGATCGGTGTGTTGCGTCCGAGCAAGAGATCTGCCGTATTCCGAGGATGGGCGAAGGCGAGCAGGCCGGCTTCCCGCAGCGGATTGAAGGCCACGATCTTCGCCCCGCGCTTCGCCGCCTGCTCCAGTTCGATGAGCATGCGCGGGTGGTTGGTGCCGGGGTTCTGGCCGAAAATAAAAATGGCATCAGCCCGGCCGAAGTCATCCAGCGTCACGGTGCCCTTGCCTGTGCCGATGCTTTCGTTCATCGCGACGCCGCTCGACTCGTGGCACATGTTCGAGCAATCGGGGAAGTTATTGGTCCCATAGAGGCGGCCGAGGAGCTGGTAGAGAAATGCGGCCTCGTTGCTCGTGCGTCCCGAGGTGTAGAAGACGGCCTCGTCCGGCGAACTAAGTTTGTGCAGTTCCGCGGCGATGCGGCGGAAGCATTCGTCCCAGCCGATCTCCTCGTAATGATCGGTCGCCGGATTATAGGCCATGGGATGCGTCAACCGTCCCGTCCTCTCGAGCGTGCAGTCATCCCATGTCCTCATCTCCGACACCGTGTGCCGACGGAAAAGCTCCGGGCCGGCCCGCCTGGCGGTCGTCTCGTAAGCGAGCGCCTTGACCCCGTTTTCACAGAACTCCGTGTGCGAGGTGTTCTTCGGCTCCGGCCACGCGCATCCTGGGCAATCGAAGCCCTGCGGCTGGTTCATGCGCAGGAGGGAGGCGCCGCCTTTGAGTATTCCCCCGCGGCGGAGAAATTGCATGGAGGAGACGAGCGCGCCCCAACCGCCGGCCGACTGTTTTTGCTCCGCCATGAGATCAGCGATTCTTTCCGCCTCCGGCCACGCGGTCGAGCCGGCTGTAGAATGTGGCGCGATCCTCGCGGCAAAATGCGGCCAATGTGACCCCCCAGCTCTCCGCCATCTCGACCGCGAGCGATGAAGGCGCGGAGATCGCGGAGAG